>JBKJOH010000222.1:0-10952 GCA_046593295.1 Polaromonas sp.
CGTCGATTTACCGGAGCCGGAGGGGCCGCACACCACCACCACTTCGCCTTTGCTGATGCGGGTGCTGCAGTTGTCGAGCACCTGGACGGTGCCATACCACTTGGAAACTTCTTTGAGTTCGATCATCTTGTTCTCCGGGGAACTTAGGCGAGTTGTTGGCGAATGCGCTTAGCGATTAGCGAATAATGGCAATCTTGTTTTGCAGCTTCTTGACGATGTACGACAAGCCAAAACAAATCACAAAATAAACCACGGCGGCGAGCAGGTAGGCCTCTTCGGGCCGGCCGTAAATCTTGCCGGCGGTCGTCAGGCCCTTGAGCAGGTCATAGGCACCAATCGCATACACCAGCGAGGTGTCCTGAAACAAAATGATGGTCTGCGTCAGCAGAATCGGCACCATGTTGCGAAAGGCCTGCGGCAGCACGATCAGGCGCATGTTCTGGGCGTAGGTCATGCCCAGCGCCTGACCGGCGTTGACCTGGCCGCGTGAGATCGACTGGATGCCGGCGCGCATGATCTCGCTGAAATAAGCGGCTTCGAATGCAATAAAGGTGATGATGGCCGAGATTTCCGAGCGGTTGTTGGCGCCCCCCGGAATCAGGTCGAAAAACGCGGCCGGCATCAGCAGGTAAAACCACAGGATCACCATGACCAGCGGTACCGAGCGCATGCCGTTGACGTAAAAGGTTGCGGGCAACGCCAGCAGCCGGATCCCCGACAGCCGCATCAACGCCAGCATGGTGCCCAAAATGATGCCGCCCAGGGTGGCGATCACCGTCAGCTCTACGCTGAAGATAAAACCCTTGATCACGAACTTGGAAATGATGTCCCAGTTCAGGAAACTCATGTCGAGACCCAGCATGTCAGTGCCCTCCGCCAGCGCTGCCGGCCACGATGTAGCCCGGGATCTGGACCTTTATCTCGACCCACGCCATGACGCGATTCACTGCAAAAGCCGAGATCGCGTACAGCAGCGTCACGGCCAGGTAGATTTCGATGCCGCGTGAGGTTTCTTCCTGCGCCTGCATGGCAAACATGGTCAGCTCGGCAATCGACACCGCGAAGGCAACGGAAGAGTTTTTCAGCAGGTTCATCGACTCACTGGTCAGCGGCGGAATGATGATGCGAACCGCCATCGGCAGAATCACGTAACGGTAGGTCTGCGCCGTGGTGAAGCCCATGGCCATGCCGGCATAGCGCTGGCCGCGCGGCAGGGACTGGACGCCGGCCCTGACCTGCTCGGCGATGCGCGCCGAGGTGAAAAAACCCAGCGCAAACACGACCAGCAGAAAGCTGGGCACCTGCTG
This sequence comes from Polaromonas sp., assembly GCA_046593295.1. Taxonomy (GTDB): domain Bacteria; phylum Pseudomonadota; class Gammaproteobacteria; order Burkholderiales; family Burkholderiaceae_C; genus Polaromonas. The sequence goes on from JBKJOH010000222.1 coordinate 1,308, forward strand.
CATCGAGGAAAACATTTTGGGGACAACGAAGTACCAGATGAAAATCTGCACCAGCAAAGGCACGTTGCGAAAAAGTTCGACCCAGACGTTGGCCAGCCGCACCAGCCAGGGGCTGTTGGGCAAGGTCCGCAGCGTGCCCACCACGCCCCCTGCCAGCATGGCCACCACCCAGGAGCAGCCCGCCACCGCCAGGGTCCAGCCCCAGGCATCCATCATCCATTGCAGATAGGTGCGGCCGCTGCCGTCGTCATTGAGAAATACTTGCCAATCCCAGCTCATGGAGCCTCCGCCAAAATTTGTGTGCCGCTTTGATCTTGTTGTTTTGCTTTGGAAGAAACAACAAACCCCGCCAGCGATGCCGCGGACGGGGTTTGCGTTTTAGCTCAGGGCAGAATTACTTTTTGACGTAATCTTCCATCGGCTTGTCGTTGGGGTTGGCCCAGGCCGCCTTGGTGCTGTCGCTGACGGCATAACCAACTGTAGTGTTTTTCGGAGGAATCGGCTGTAGGAACCACTTGTCCCAGAGCTTGGCGACATCGCCGGATTTCAGTATTTCCTTGACGGTGTCATCACCGATTTTCTTGAAGGCTGCGTCGTCTTTGCGGAGCATGATGGCGATCGGCTCGACGCTCAGCACTTCACCGACGATCTTGAAGTCAGCCGGGGTTTTGGCGATGGCAATGTTGCCGGCCAGGATGGCACCGTCCATGACGAAGGCCTCGGCGCGGCCGGACTCCAACAGCAGGAAGCTGTCAGAGTGGTCTTTGCCGAAGATTTCCTTGAAGTCGATACCGGCGGCGCGCTCATTCTTGCGCAGTGTCTGCACCGAGGTCGTGCCGGTGGTGGTGGCCACGTTTTTTCCATTGAGCTGGGTAATCGAGGTGATATTGGAGCTGGCTTTCACCGCAATGCGGACTTCCTCAACAAAGGTGGTCGGCAGGAAAGCCACGTCTTTTTGGCGCGTGGCGTTGTTGGTGGTCGAACCACACTCGATGTCCACCGTGCCGTTTTGCACCAGCGGAATGCGGTTCTGCGAGGTCACAGGCAGGTATTTGATCTCCAGCTTGCGGCCAGCTGCTTTTTCAACGTTGGCAATGATGCGTTGGCAGATCTCGACATGGAAGCCGGCGTACTTGCCGTCACCCAGGGTGTAGGACAGGGCACCCGACGAATCACGAACACCCATGGTGATCACCCCGGAAGCCTTGACTTTGGCTAGGGTGTCGTTGGCCTGGGCAAATGCGCCGCCCGTTGCAAGTAGCGCGAGCGAGGCTATGGTGAGGGTTACGAGTTTGAGTTTCATGGGATCTCCTGTAGTGAAATGAAACAGTTAGTGAAAGCTATTCTAAAGAGGAAAGACTTGAAGCAACCTCAAGGTTTACCTGCCCCAAAACGCCAATGCTTTATCAAAACCTCGTTATGCAAAATTTTTATACCTACCAAGGGTTGCTACCTACATTGCGGGACGGGATTGCGACTCCAGGTAAAGCCACAGCGCCTGGGCATGGCTTTTGGCTGATTCGCTGGAGGCTGGGCGCTCGCGGTAAACACGGATGTCCATGGTCATCTCGAGCTTGTCGCCAGCGCTCACCAGCTTTTTCGCGCGCAGCTCTTTTTTAACCGCGCTGTAGGGTAAAAATGCGATGCCATGCCCTTCCAGCGCCATCGCCTTGAGGCCCTCGGCCATGTCGGTTTCATAAACCCTGTCCAGCTGAATCGCGGTGCTCGATTGCTTCAATATCAAATCAACCACCCGCCCCAGATAAGCGCCAGGCGCATAGCCAAGATAGGGAAGTGGATGCCCGGCCCGGCCCGGCAGCTTGAACATCGGCTCGCCGTCAGCATTGGGTTTGACAAAAGGCGCTAGCACCTCACGCCCTAGCGTGACCATTTCATAGCGGTTCGGGTCAAGCTGAAAGGGTTGCGAGTCGTGGTGGTAGGCGATCAGCAAATCGCAACTGCCCTCGACCAAGCGGAGCACCGCATCGTGTACGTTGAGTGCGATCAAGCGGCTTTTGATGGGGCCAAACTTTTCGCGCAGGCGGCTGACCCACGCCGGGAAAAAGGTGAAAACCAGTGTGTGCGGTACGGCAAACTCGATCACGTCCTGCCCGGCCGAGTTGTGGCCGCGCAGCATGGCGCGGGTTGACTGTAGGCCTTGCAGCATCTCCAGCGACTGGCTGTACAAGGTCTCACCGGCAGGCGTGAGGCGCGTGGGTAAGAGCTGCGATCAACCAGGTCAGTACCAGCCCAGGCCTCCAGCGCCTGTATGCGCCTTGAAAAAGCTGGCTGGGTAACGTGGCGCAGCTGGGCCGATCGGCTAAAGCTGCGGGTTTCAGCCAAGCTGACGAAATCTTCTAGCCATTTGGTTTCCATGGGGCGATTATCGGCGCGGGGTCTGCGCCAGAGAGATGGGGAATATACCGATCATGTCAGCGTGACCTCGCCTGGTTCGGAACCCTATTTTTTGACAGCCGTGAATCCGAAGATGCGTTGAACAGAGTCCGTCGTGAGCTTGCCGAAGGATCAGACCGACAGCGGGAAAGCTCGGGCACCACGCAGATGGGTCACATGGTGGCAGAGCGACTGGGTATGTCGCTGCTGACGCGCTGCAGCGGCAAGCATTTCCTGCTGTTGATCGGCAAGGAACGGCTGCTGTTCGAACCGCATCTGGACGACAGCGTGCTCAAGATCGCCTGACTTTGCGCCAGACGCTCGCCAGCCATGGCTGCTGATGGCGCGCTAGGCCATCGGGACGGTAATAGTGAGTCAACTCAACGAACCCTGCATCTGACATATGGCGCTGCCAAGTTTGAAGATCGTAATACGCGCCGTAGCGCCCGCCGGACCAACCTTCTTCATTTTGGCCGTGCGGGTTCGAGCTGAACAGCACGCCCCCAGTTTTCAGGGTTGCGTGCAGTTCCAGTAGCACGCGCGGCAACTCCTGGCTGGGCAAGTGAAATAAACTGGCGTTGGCGAAGATGCCATCGAAATGCTTGTCCGGCAGATTGAGTTTGCAGAAATCCTGTTGCCAAACTTCACAGCTGCTGTGCGCGCGTGCCATGTCGACGAAGCGCGCGCTGCCGTCCAAACCTACTGCGATGTGCCCGAGTTCGAAAAATACTTTGAGGTCGCGCCCCGGTCCACAACCAAAATCGAGGATCGTGAATGGCGCTTGAGCTTCGATATATTGCAACAATATCGCGATGTTCGGGGTGACGTTGTGATGGCGCGTCCCTTCCCAGAATGCCGCAGCCCGCTGGTTGTAATGCTCCAGCGTAAGGTCGGCAATTTTCTTCAGGTCTTGCGAATCCAGTGTCATGTTGGGCATACAGAATTGACGGTCGTCACCTGTGACGCATGTTTCCAGAATATGGCCATGGTTCAAAATCGGATAACACTTTTTCGGGTGGCCACCGGTTGAGTCATAGGCTAAACCTTCCAAAATTCACATTGTCCGTGTTACCCTAAAACGTTACTTTTTGAACCACGCCCGCTGCTGCAGGCTATGACAGCATTTTGCTCGATTCGATGATCCGGATTGCCTGATGTCCGCTCATTTCTCCATTTTTCATTAACTCTTTTGCAAGTGCGTCGATTCGATACCAGTGTTCCTCAATTAACTTGTTTGTTTTGACCCTCAAGGCCGTCTCAGACATGTCGATGGGTGGGCATTCGTGCTCCCCGTACAATTTGAGTAACTCGGCGAGTTCAGACCGGTCATGCACGGACAGGTACTCGTCGAAGGGATCCTCCTCTCGAAGCTCGTTGTATCCGCGCTCAGCAGCTTCGCCAGCGAGCAATATGAGCGCCTTTTTTTCGATCCGAGGCCAATCGGGTGCCTCCATAAATGCTGGATCAAAAAAGTATAGAGGGGTGGCGATCCCTGTCACCTTGCCCTCGAAATCACCAACAGTGATGTGACTCAACCTCACCCCAAGCGCCCAACTCACCACGGCGTGCCCAGCCTCGTGATAGGCGACGATGTCTTTGACAGTGAGTTTATGTTTCATGGCGTGATTCAAAATTGGGTAACATTTTTTCGGGTGGCCATCGCTTTAGCCATAGGCAAATCATCCAAAATTCACATTGTCCGTGTTACCCAAAAACGTTACTGTTTCAACCACACCTGACTCAGAAAAATTGTTGATGCGAGCGTTTTGTCTTAAGTTTGGGTTTCACTGAACGTGTTATCCCATTGGTTTTGAACCACGTCGGCAACACCATGCACTTGAGTTTCTGGCGCGATGGGTTTTGACATACGGTGCTTTCCTACTTCGAAGCAGGTTCACGCGGCGGCACCTCTTGGGCGACTCTCGTAAGGGTCTGGCGCATTCCCTGTTTCGCCATCACTGAGGCTTGCTTCATGCGTTCAATTGACGCAACCTTTTCCGGCCATGACTTGGCATTGGTTTCAAGCCGGTAGGCCAATTTCATGCGAACAACGTTCGCCGTCAAATCAATTGTGCTGGCCATCTGAACTTCCTTCCGTGTATTTTCAATTTTCGATGCGCGCCAACTTATCTTCGAGGCCGTACTCTTTCACTATGGCCAACAGCTTGGCCCGGTCAACTTGGTCCTGCTCGATAAATGTTGCCACCCGTAGGTAGTCCTTCAATCTGCCCGTGTCGAGCGCGATAGCACAAATGTATTCTGCCGAAAAGACGCGTGTAGGAACTGTGCCAAACGTTGTGGATACGGCCTCTCGAAGCGCATCTTGAACAAGTGGCTTGTACGCTGGAAGTATTTGGATTGGCCAATTGTCAATAACGACATGTTCGTCTTTGACGATGCCACCCCTTACCTTCAAGGCTTCGTATATTGGACCTAGTGTTATGATGCCTCCGGGTCCGGGTGTCATAAAAACAAAAGCGTCAATGTCCTCGGTGTTGACTGCTTCGATGTAAAAGCTCGCGCCAATGGCTCCACCAATAGCGTACTGACCAATCACGCCTTCGTTGACGATGTCATTCAAGCAGATAAGGGCTTTTTCCATTCGCTGGTTCCTTCGACTAAAAGTTTTCAGAGAGAAAATTGATAGCCTTCGCTTTCAATCGGTATTCTTGATTGTGACCCTCCGGTAAATCTGCATGAAATGAATTACTTTGGTGGGGTTCAAAAAGTGCCAATTTTGGGTAACACGGGCGCAGGAATTCCGGCCCACTGCCAAAGCGACCCGCCTCTATGCCTTTGTCTGGGTGAGTAGTACTGCGACTCGAATATCCGCCTGGATGTCGAAGACCAGCCGCTGGTGCGCTAGTCGCAGACTGGATTCAACCGCGTCGGGCGACAATCCTTGCGCGAAAATGAAGCCCAGGTAGCTCGCGCCTTCCGGCGGCGCTGCAATCAACTGACCTGGGTTGGCGGTGATTTGGATGTCGCTGATGCCGCTAACTTGCAGCGCGGCTTCGAGCTTGTGTACACCCAGGAAAATGCCGCGCGCGGGCACCGGGATCATCATCACGCCGGTCGCGTCGTAATGCGTGGGCAGGGCAATCGGCAACCCCAAGGTATGGCGCAGGATAAGTTCTTCCAGCGTCATGTTCAGTCGCTGGCGCAACATGCGCCCGCATAGGCCGCCGATGGAGCGCGCGGCGACTTCCAGCAGCCACACGCCGGCATCATTCAAGCGCATTTCGGCGTGGATGGGGCCGCTTACCAGCCCGGCGGCGGCGCAGGCGCGTTGCACGCTGTCGGCGATGCTCTGTTGGCGATCTGCGGGCAGCCGCGATGGGGAGACATAAATGGTTTCCTCGAAATACGGGCCGTCCAGCGGGTCGGGCTTGTCGAACAGTGCCAACACGCGCAATTGGCCGTTTTCCAGCAGACCTTCGAGGGCGTGTTCGCTACCGGGGATGAAGGTTTCGACGATCAGGCCAAGCGCGCTGGCATCGCGGTCGGCGGTCGACTGGATGCGGCTGACGCGGCGCACTTGCTGCAAAAAATCTTCGGCATCATCAGCGCGAATCACGCCTCGGCTGGCGCATAAGCGGCGTGCCTTGACCACCACTGGGTAGCGTAATTGCGCTGCGAGTGCCGGCGCGTCCAGCTGGCTGGCGATGTGGTGAAATGCCGGACAGTTAAGCCCGTTTTCCCGCAACAAATGACGGAAGGCCAGTTTGTCGCGGCAACGCTGCACCGACGCTGGGGAGTTACCCGGCAGGCCGAGTTTTTCGCGCAGCAAGGCGGCTAGCTCCAGGCCCGCGTCGTCCACCGCCAGCACCGCATCCATGCGTCGCCCCAAGGATGCCAGTACTTGCGCGGCAGCAGCCTCGGGCTGGTCGAAATGCAAGGACAGGATGGGGCTCAAGCCCTGCTGCGGGGCGAGTTGGTGGCAGTGGTCGGCGGCGCTGATGACTTGCACGCCCAAGCGGTGCGCAGCGTCGAGGACATCCTGATTGCGGTAGCTGGTAACAGGGAGCAGCAAAAGCACGCGCGGCACGGGGGGCACCTCTATAAATTCATTTTTCGGGCGAACTGCGTCGTTGGGCGGTACTCGCAATCCTCACGTACCTGAAGTACGTTCCGGTTGCTGCGTTCCGTCCGTCTTGCACTTCATCCCGAAAATCTGAATTTCTAGAAGTGCCCATGGCTTAAAACGATTGCAATTGTTGCTCCGTAGGCTCAGCGCAGCAGTACCACGGTTCGGACAGGCGGGCGATGGTTTCGCCGAAGTCGGCGTGGGTTATTGGGGTCAGACACCAATTTCGCTGCAGTGCAAGCACTGCACCCTGCGGGCGAGCCAAAGCCTCCGCGAATTTGCGCTCTGACCCCAAAAACCCCTCAGCGGCGGCATGGGCGAGCTGCCAGATGGTGCGGAACACCTCGCCGCGCGGGGCGTCTTCCATGCGCATGGCGGTGCTCATGACCTGTAGCTGGAGGGCATCCACGCGTGGGTCTGTGTGCTTCCACGGGTAGCCCAACAACGTCGAGTCGAAGGCTTCGAGCCGATCGGGGAACCCGGGCAGTTGCAGCAGATAGGAACCCTGCGGCACCAGCAAGCGGATGGCGAGTTGCACCGGGGGCACCGCTTCCACCAGTTTCAGGCGCAGCACTTCGCCCAGCAAATCTAGGTAACCGGCCAGCGTCGTCCAAGGATTGAAGGCCACGAAGGTAGGGGCGAGGAAGATGCCGTGCGCGCGGCACAGGCCCAGTGCGCGCTCGAAGTCTGCGCGGGTGTGGTTTTTATCAAAATAGCCCAGCACGGCATCGTCTACCGACTCCACCGCGCTGGTGATGAACAAGCAGCCATAGTCGCGCAGCCTGGGCAGCAGGTCGGCGTGGGCTAGCAGGTGCTGGATCTTGATGGTGGCATCGAAACTCAGCTTGGGGAAGCGCTGGTGCATGGCCTCCAGCACGCGCATGGCGTGGGTCGGTCCGTTAAAAAAGTCCGGGTCGCCGAAGGATATATGTGCCGCGCCCGCTAGCACTTGCTGTTCGATGTCCGCCAGCACCACGTCCACATCTACCGTGCGGAATTTGCCCTGATATACCGGCACTACCGGGCAATGCCGACACAGGTGTTTGCAGCCGCGCGTGGTCTCGGTAAAGCCGACGACTTTTTTGCCACCGTCGGGCAGCATGAGGTGGGCGTAGCGGCTGAGTTTGGGCAGGCCGCTGCGGTCCGGCGGCATGAATTTAACTTTGGCCAGCTGTATCATCGGCGTGGTTTGCGGACTGATATCGCCGTCGCGCAAGCGTTCTGCCAGCGCCACCAACTCCGGTTCGAATTCGCCGCCCAACAGGGTGTGTACGCCCAGTCCGCGCAGCAGGTCTGCGTTCATCGGCGCGTACAGGCCGTACATGGCGAGGTGCGCATTGGGTGCCAGTTCGCGGATTTTTGGCAGCGCAGCGATGGCGATGCGGGTGGCAGTGTGCATGCCGAGGTGAATGGCCACCAACCCGGCGTCGCGCAGGGTGTCGGGTTCGAGCTTTTGCAGGGTCAGGTCGAGGCAGGCAACTTCGCAGCCGGCGGCTTTCAATAAGGCGGCGGGGGCGGCCAGGTTAAAGGACTGGCGGCCGAGTTCGTAGGGGTTAATCAGTACCACTTTGAAAGGGCTGGCGGTGGTGGCGGTTGTATCGGTGTCGCCCTGGTCTATGGCGAAATAATCCCTCATGTTTATTTGCTCTTGGGTCTGTTCTCAAAGCCGGGTATGGGATCGCGCGAGGCGCCCGCATCGGCCATATTTTGCAGATAGCGCGCCCACAGCATGTCCTGGTTTTGGCCCATCCCGTATAGGGTGTCCCAGGAAAAAATTCCGGTGTTGTGGCCATCGGAGAAAAGCGGTTGGACGGCGTAATTGCCAACGGGCTCCAACTCGACCACAGTCACTTCACGCTTGCCGATTTGCAATACTTCTTGCCCAGCCCCGTGGCCCATAACTTCTGCGGACGGTGAGTAAACACGCATCAACTCAAACGGAATCTTGAATTCGGTGCCGTCTGAAAAGGAAATTTCGAGAATACGGGCCTGGCTGTGAACTGTTAATGCCGTAGGGGTCGGTGCCCCGGCTTGAAGACCTGCCATGGTGGGGCCTCACTTTCTGAAAATAAACAAGGACGAATGGGTTATTGGGGTCAGACGCCAATTTCATTACGATGCATAGCATCGCACCCGAAGGGCGTGCCAAGGGCACGATGAATTTGGACTCAGACCCCAATAACCCCCAAAATCAACCTCCGATGTAGCTCATTTCAACCCGCTTTGATAAAAACTTGGAGAGAGCGCCGTCTTCGGTGAGGTCGGTATCTGCGGGCATGGCGGCGCGCAGTTCCGAATAACGGTCGGTACGTGCCTGCCAGATGTTGCTCACCGCCGCCGCAATCTGGTCGTCGGCGCTGCCGCCCCGCAGCAGAGCGCGCAGATCATGCCCCTGGCTGGCAAACAGGCACAAAAATAGCTTGCCTTCAGTCGACAGCCGGGCCCGGGTGCAGTCTTTGCAAAAGGCCTGCGTGACGCTGCTGATCACACCGATTTCGCCGGCACCGTCGGCAAAGCGCCAGCGCTCGGCAGTTTCACCGATGTAGTTCGGGTCGATGGCAACCAGAGGAAACTCGGCGTTGATGCGTTCAATCACTTGCTTTGAGGCCAGCACCTCGTTCATGCGCCATCCGTTGGTGGCACCCACGTCCATGTATTCGATAAAGCGCAGCACCGCACCGGAATGGCGGAAGAACCGTGCCATGGGCAGTATCTCGGTGTCGTTGACGCCGCGCTTGACCACCATGTTGACCTTGATAGGCCACAGGCCCACTTTTTGCGACATTTCAATGCCCTTGAGCACATCGGCCACCGGAAAGTCCACACCGTTCATTTGGCGAAAGATGGCATCGTCCATGCTGTCCAGGCTCACCGTGACGCGCTGCAGCCCGGCATCCTTGAGCGATTGCGCCTTTTTGGCGAGCACCGAGGCATTGGTGGTCAGCGTCATGTCCAGCGGTCTGCCTTCGAGCGTTTGCAGTCTGGCCAGCATTTCGATCAACACCTCTAGGTTCTTGCGCAGCAAAGGCTCACCACCCGTTAGCCTGAATTTTTCAACACCGTGGGCCACAAAAATCCGCGCCAGCCGGGTAATTTCCTCAAAGCTCAGCAGCGAGCTTTGAGGCAAAAAGGCGTAGTCCTTGTCAAACACTTCCTTCGGCATG
>JBKJOH010000306.1:0-5030 GCA_046593295.1 Polaromonas sp.
TGCGCTGAACCTGCTGATGGGTCTGACCCGCATTCGCACCTGGACCTATTTCTGGGTCAGTCAGCTGGGCATGTTTGCGGGAACTGTGGTTTACGTGAATGCCGGCACCCAGGTTGCAAAGATTGATTCACTACGGTCCATCGCTTCGCCGGCGCTGATCGGGTCTTTTGTGCTGCTTGGCGTGTTGCCACTGATCGTCAACAAGGTCTTGCAATGGTTCAAGCGCCGCAAGGTGTATGCGCGCTGGAATCACCTGCGTCCGTCCCGTTTTGACCGCAACCTGATCGTGATCGGCGGCGGAGCAGGTGGTCTGGTGTCGGCTTATATCGCAGCGGTGGTCAAGGCCAAAGTGACGCTGGTAGAGGTGCACAAGATGGGCGGCGACTGCCTGAACTACGGCTGCGTGCCGTCGAAGGCGCTGATCCGCAGCTCGAAACTCGCGCACCAAATGCGGCACGGCGCCAACTACGGCCTGGCCGACAGCACCCCGGTCTTCAGCTTCAAGGCGGTGATGCAGAGGATCCAGTCAGTGATCCGTGCGATTGAGCCGCACGACAGCGTGGAGCGCTACACCAGTCTGGGTGTCGAGGTGCTACAGGGCCATGCGCGCATCGTCAACCCGTGGACTGTGGCGATCACACTGAACGAAGGCGGCACGCAAACGCTGACCACGCGCAGCATCGTTATCGCAGCGGGGGCGCGGCCCTTTGTGCCGCCGCTGCCAGGGCTGGACGAGTCAGGCTACGTGACCAGTGACACGCTATGGGACACATTCGCCCAGCTCGATGCCGTGCCGCAACGCCTCATCGTGCTGGGCGGTGGCCCGATCGGCTGTGAGCTGGCACAGGCTTTTGCGCGGCTGGGCTCGCAGGTCACGCAGGTGGAAATGGCGCCGCGCCTGATGCTTCGCGAAGATGAAGAGGTCTCGGCGCTGGCTCACGATGTACTGGCAGCCGACGGCGTGCAGGTGCTGACCAGCCACAAGGCGCTGCGCTGCGAGACATCGGGCGCGATGAAAGCATTGGTGGTCGAGCACCAGGGCGTTGAGAAACGCTTTGAATTTGATCAGCTCATTTGCGCCGTCGGCCGTGTCGCGCGGCTGGAGGGTTACGGGCTGGAAGCGCTCGGCATTCCAACGCAGCGCACGCTGGAGACCAACGAGTATCTACAGACGATTTACCCCAACATCTACGCTGCGGGCGATGTGGCCGGGCCCTACCAATTCACGCATGTGGCGGCGCACCAGGCCTGGTATGCCGCCGTCAACGCGCTGTTTGGCGAGTTCAAGCTGTTCAAGGCGGATTATTCGGTGATTCCGTGGGCGACCTTTGTTGACCCTGAAGTTGCATGCGTGGGCCTGAACGAGCAGGAGGCGAAGGAAAAAAGCATCGCGTACGAGGTCACGCGATACGGCATCGACGACCTGGACCGCGCGATTGCCGACAGCGAGGCCCACGGTTTTGTCAAGGTGCTGACGGTGCCGGGCAAGGACACGATTCTGGGCGTGACGATTGTCGGCAGCCATGCTGCAGAGCTGCTGGCCGAATATGTGCTGGCCATGCGGCACGGGCTGGGGCTGAACAAGATTCTCGCCACCATCCACATCTACCCCACGCTGTCCGAGGCCAATAAGTACGCGGCCGGCGAATGGAAGCGTGCGCACCAGCCCCAGCGCCTGCTCGAATGGGTGCGCAGCTACCACGACTGGAAGCGCGGGTGACATGAATCTTTACTGCACAAGCTGATGATGATGTTCCGAATAATGTCGAACGCTAGAAGGCTTTGTGCTGGGCTGGCCATCATGGTCACCACACTGGGTGCGCCCACGGTGTTGGCCCAGGCGCAAGCACCGCTCCTCACCGCGTTTTCATCTGCTAGCAACGAGCAGCTCCCCGCGCCATGGCGCGTTGTGGGAGTGCCCGGCGGAAAAATCCCGCTGACCAGGTACGCGATCACGGAATTGGACGGACGCAAAGTGTTGCGGGTCGAAGCGTCAAAGTCTTATGGCAATCTGGTGCACGCGCTTCCTGCGGTGATACCCGATGCAGGGCTTCGGCTGCGCTGGCGCTGGCGGCTGGATGAGCCACTGCGCGGGGCCGACCTGAGACGCCGGGAAGGTGATGACAGCCCACTCAAGGTGTGCGCCCTGTTTGACATGCCACTGCAAAAACTCGGCCTGATTGAACGCAACCTGCTGCGCCTGGCGCGCGCGGCCAGCGGCGAAAACCTTCCGTCCGCGACCTTGTGTTACGTGTGGGATGGCACGCTGGCGCCGGGCACCCTGCTGGCCAATGCCTACAGCGCACGCGTGCGCATGATCGTTGTTGACAGCGGCGAGCAGCGCCTGGGTCAGTGGGTAAGCCATGAGAGAGACCTGGCTGCCGACTTTCAGCGGGCGTTTGGCGAAGAAAGCGACACCTTGCCCCCGCTGCAAGCGGTACTGGTTGGCGGGGACGCTGACAACACTGGCGGCCGCAGCCTGGGTTGGATAGGGGATGTGACACTCTCCCCATGATGGCGACTTCCTACACAAGCCCCGGCTTGAAACATCTGGTTCTGCTGGGTGTCGGCCATGCCCATGTGCATGTACTACAGGGTCTGGCCCATGACCGTCCGGCGGATCTTCGCATCACCGTGATTGCCCCGTATCCACGCCAGTTGTATTCCGGCATGGTGCCGGGTTTTGTCGCGGGCCATTACACCATGGATCAATGCGTCATTCCGCTGGCGGGTCTGCTGGATCGCTGCGGGGCGCACTACATCGAGGACAGCGGTGTCGCCATCGATGCCGGTTCGAAAACGGTCACGCTGGCCAGCGGCAATGTCGTAGCCTGGGACTGGCTGAGCCTGAACACCGGCTCGGTGATGAACCGGGAAAAGATGCAAGCGCAGATGCCTGGCGCGTGCGAACACGCCCTGTTTGTGCGGCCCATCGAGGTCTTCGGCCAGCTCTGGCCCCAAGTGGCGGCCCTGGGGCGGAGTCGGCCGATTCACCTCGCTGTGGTGGGGGCGGGCGCGGCGGGGCTGGAACTGGCCATGGCCGCGGCCCACATGCTTCAGGGCAGCGCTTACCCGCCCGGCAGCCGCGTGAGCCTGGTGACTGGCGGGCCCCCACCGGCGCAGAATTACCCACCAGGTGTCCGGTGCCGGGTCGCCCATGCATTGCGGCATCTACAGATCACGGTGTTGCCCGATGCCTGCGTGGGCATGGCTCCGGGCGAAATCCTGCTCGCGGGTGGCGCACGCCTGGCGTGTGACGCGCCGCTTCTGGCGGTGGGCGCGCAGGCTCCCGGCTGGCTGGTCGGCAGTGGCCTGGCGCTGGACGATGCCGGTTTTGTCAGTGTCAACAGCTTCCAGCAAAGTATCAGCCATCCTAATGTTTTTGCCGCAGGTGATGTTGCCAGCAGGTTGGATGCGCTGCACCCGCGCAGCGGTGTGTACGCAGTCCGCGCAGGGCTTCCGTTGCTCGCCAATCTGAGGGCAACGCTGCAGGGGCTGCCGATGCAACCGTATCAGCCAGCCGCGCGCACGCTGAACTTGATTTCTTGCGGCGGACGTTACGCCATCGCCGCGTGGGGCCCTCTGCATGTGGAGGGGCGCTGGGTCTGGCACCTGAAAGACCGCATAGACCGCGCCTTTGTGGCTCGCTATGCGCCGCATGAGGACAAGTGACGGGGCCGGGCAGGTGGGCCAAAACCTAGTGTTGCGTTGCGATGGGCGGATTGAAGCGCTGGGCCACATCGGGCAAGCTGACATGCAGAGCGGCGATATTTTTGAAATTCATACGCCGGGTGGTGGCGGGTTTGGGTCGGCTTGATTGGCTCTGGGGCCTGACTGACCTGTTGGTGTTGATGCGAAGGGTTGTATGATTGCTATTAAATTAGTAGCTGGTAACGCCCGTATTCATTGGTCTACAGCCATTTTTAAAGGTCAAAAAGCGCAAAAAAGACGTTAAAAAACCCGCTTCAAGCGGGTTTTTATAAAAACACAAGCAGATTTACTTCTTGGCGGCGCTTGCTGTGCTGGCAGCGGGCTTGGCCATTGCGGCTTTGTCGTCTTTTGCATCTTTGGCCATTGGCTTGGCATCTTTTTCCTTCTTGGCATCGGCTTTAGCAGCTTTGTCCGCATCAGCTTTCTTTTGCTTTTCTTCAGCTTTGGCTTTTTTGTCGGTTTCTTTTTTGGCTTTGGCTTCAGCTTTTGGGTCAGCCTTGGCTTCTGGTTTTGCGGCTGCTGCCGGAGCAGACGCTGCGGCAGCGGGCTTGGCATCTGCCTTTTTCTCTTCTGCCTTGGCTGCTGGGGCCGCTGGGGCAGGCTTGTCGTCTTTCTTGGCGGGGGCAGCAGCGGGTGCGCCTGCATATGCGGCACCACCTACGGTCAGGCCACCAGCTGACAGGTTGGCTGCACTTTTTTCACCGACACCGCTGACGCGGGTAATGAAATCGTTCCAGTCTTTGAAGTTGCCTTTTTTGCGCTCGTCCACAATTTTGGTGGAGATCGCAGGGCCAATGCCCTTCACACTGTCGAGCTCGGCAGCAGTGGCTTTGTTGACATCAACAGCGGCAAACGATACGGCCATGTACATGGCGGCGACAAACGCCAGTAATTTCTTGAACATAAAAACTCCTCAGGGATTGAATTGAATCAGGGACATGAGCCACCTTGAGGGCACTTCTATAAATTCATTTTTCGGGCGAATTGCGGCGTTGCGCGGGGCTAGAAATCCTCACGTACCTGAAGTACGTTCCGGTTCCTGCGCTCCGTGCGCCTTGCACTTCATCCCGAAAATCTGAATTTCTAGAAGCACCCTTGAAAAAGAGCGTGGGCCTGTTAACTAACGGCCAAGTTCCGGGTGGGTTGACTCAATCCCCGGGTTTTTAGCCAGGGAAACCCTAATAAATGGCAGGTGCCAGCAAATCGTCAGCTTTTTTGATTGCTTAACCAATGCATATAAGCCGTCACCCCGGTTTGCACATCGGCGAAGCTGTGGTCGCAGCCTGCGGCCCGTAGCAGACGAAGGTCGGCCTGGGTGT
>JBKJOH010000299.1:0-6906 GCA_046593295.1 Polaromonas sp.
CAAGTCTTGATCGCTGCATGTCACCTTCGCCGCCACTCGACCCATCATCACCCCAACTTGTTATTTACAAACTGTAATGATAATTAGTTATGTTCATTAATGCAATTAAACACTAGATTTCGACTACTGGAACGTAGTCGCGTTAAAGAAAATTGCTGAACAGGGTTTTAAAGCATTGAATGCCACCGTTTCACCAGCCACCATCGAGGCGTTTTCTGCTGAAGCGGCTGGTTCGCCACAGCTAATGCAATCCCTGTGTCTCAATCTTTGTTTTGAACTCGACTTGGAAAAAACTTTAGATGCAGAGAAAACCTTCGCCCTCGGTACGACTTTCATAAAAAAAGTTTGTCAGAGAACTGCGCAAACAAACGACTACAGCTCAGTTATCCGTGTGATGAAAGAAGGACCAAAAGTACGTGGCACCGAACGTAACTCATATGTACTCAACGACGGAACAGTCAGTGATGTATACCCAATCCTCGTTCGAGCCATAGGTCAATCCCCACCAGAGCTGACACTTAGCTACACGAATTTGTTGGGGCGTATTGGTTCTTTATGCGTAAAGGATCATCCACAGGGTTCAAGCGTTACGGGATCCTGCTCTCATATGTCATCACTGGCGAACGACATTGCCGGCGCTTCAATCATTGAGTGGGATGGTAAGCAAGACATTCTAGATATTCGAGATCCATACCTACTGTTTGCTTTACGCTGGGCTGAAGAACGGTAGCAGGTTAGCCCGTGCGTAATTTGGTTCAGGATAACTACCGTTCAGACATGCACTTTCAAAGAAAGTGTCAGTCATTGATTTAAATTAATTTTTATTGGCTTTCGAACGAACAATGAGCACGCTAAATTTCAAGGAATGACTTGCACACACTTTGCGTACGCGGAAAGTCAGCAAGATCATTCCAGTCGAGCCTTGGATTGATTGATACAGACTTTTTAGTAGCTACGATTACTTTCGGTATGTCAGACTCATCTCCACGCAAAACCTGTTGCACCCATTTTTGGTTGACGCCCAATTCTGCAGGTAGCTCCAGCAATAGCTCTTGAATTGGTAGAAGTCCCTCAGCAGAAAACAATCTGGTGAGCAAATGGGCGAGAATTTTGTCTATCCCATCATGACGATTTTGACGATTAATCGCCAACTTTTCGGTACGGGCCTTCTCTGCCTTTTGCATTTTTTCGTTTTCTATGCGGAGGAAATCAGATAACGACATTTTGTCGACGTCAAAAAATGGCTCGATCGAACTGTCGTCAAGGACATCCGAAGTGCCAACCCGCAAAACTCCACTATTAATCGATTTGTCCGAATCTTTTTGGTTTGATCCTTCGGTGCGTTGTTCGAACCTATTCTTCTTCGCCTTCCATTCAAGTAGCGCTTTTGCGAATAACTTGTAGCGCCCACTCCATTCAAAAACGTCCGAAAGACTGTATTGAGGCAACTGACCAGCAATGTCCATGATCTCAAGAAAACCACAATCCAGCAAGTCCGAAATCAGGATAGTTTGATCTTGGATGCGTATGCCAGTTATGGCTAGCAGCTCATCCTCATGAGGCATATCACGGGGGCCGCTGAAATCAAAACGATGTACCAAGTGCTCTAGAAAGTTGTCAAATGGCGCTAACGCTTGATGGATCGACTCTTTGGATGACTGCCTAAATCGTCCATTTTCCAAAATCAATCTGTTTCTTGTGTTTTCAGCAAAAACTGACCTCACATGGTTCGCACAGTACTGTAGTAGTGCGAAATATATTTCGCGTACGGTCGAATCTGGAAATTCTTGACGGATGCTTTCGACTATGTGCCTTAGGGAAAATCCATTGTTAGCAAAAATGTCAATTGCAGATTCGAGCGCTTCGGCCAGTGATTCGTAGTGTCGCTGCTCGCGGGTAATCAGTTCCTGCGCAATTTCTTCGAGATGGATTCCTTCACCTTGAATCTCCTTGCTTATCGGTGTGGAGAGTTTGACAAGGCGGGCACGAATTTTTCGACCAGATGCAGATAGAGAGAATTTTTCACGTCGCGCCGGCGAGCGCTTCGCATCGTCGTCCAGCCACTGGATAAATGCATTTGTTTCGTCGGCAATGGGTGGATGGGTTTGCGTCCATAGCGTATCAAACCATCTGTTCAACTCCGCAACCAGATCTAAGTCATCTATCAGAATGCCCATTTCGGTCCGACCTAAGATGCCGGCGTTGGTAAGATTGGCGGATCCGAGCATTGCAAGTTCTTGACCAACCACAACCTTCGCATGAATTGCTGGGCAGTGATGGATGCGATCCAGATTTTCTCGGATAAATTGCCACGCCTTTGGCCTAGCTCGTATGGACAGTGAGGATAGCCAAGCCTCAACATCAGAGATCAGCCTCCATGCTTCACTTACGTGAATAATTCTTTGCAAGTAATCTACGCCGATGTATGGGCTGACAATGCTCACAGTACCGAATGCAGATACCTTCAAAATCGCTTCGTCAAAAGGCGAAGATAGTCCTGAAGTATTGGACGGGTCGTGGTAAACAAGTTGAGCCATCTGTGGATACTACCAATTTAGGACGGTCCGGTGACGGTGCCGAGCCAGAGACGAATTGGACGAATTTTGGTCACGCTCCAACTAAGAAAGGCGCACAGCGCTTGCGAACATACTGAAAATAATCGCCGTACGTCAGTAGATCAAACCTGATTTACCAAATACCCAAACAAGCGTGCTAATCGGGGTTACCTCAAACTCCAATTAAGTTGTGCCTAGCTATACGGTCTGATGTCCGAACGCCGTCCACTCAGCCGCAAAATACTTACCGACAAACGGTAAATTTTGTATAATGAATCCATGATCCAGTCCTTCAGATGCAGTGAAACTAGAGCATTATTTGAAACCGGAAAATCAAAGCAGTTTGCTGCGATCAAGGCCGCAGCAGAACGCAAACTACAGTTGCTGGATAGTGCTATTACCCTGGACTTTTTGAGATCACCGCCAGGCAACAGGCTTGAGGCGTTGTCGGGCGACAGGATTGGGCAGCACAGCATTCGCATCAACCTGCAATGGCGCGTTTGTTTTGTGTGGACGGCATTGGGGCCTATTGATATTGAAATTTGTGATTACCACTGAACGGAGAAAACCATGACTACGAACGGTATGCGCGCAATCCATCCCGGCGAAATTCTTAAAGAAGAGTTCTTGTTGCCTTTGCAAATGAGCCCCAATGCGCTCTCGAAGGCCTTGCACGTGCCTGCGTCGCGCATCAATGACATCGTGCTGGGCAGGCGCGGCATCACCACCGACACCGCCCTGCGGCTGGCTCGATATTTTGGCGGCGATGCTGAGTCGTGGCTCAGGCTTCAGCAGGCATATGACTTAAAGATCACGGCCAAAATTACGGCCAAAGTGATCCGGAAAGAAATCATGCCGCTTAGCAAAGAACAGCTCACCATCGCTAATGAGCGATTCCAGCTAGCCGCCTAAAAATTCACACCCAAGGAGCAACCCATGATGACCACCACCGAAATCGCCAGCAAATATTTCGAGCTCTGCAGTCAGGGCAAAAATAATGAAGCCAAGGTGCTTTACTCCCCCGATGCGATAAGCGTCGAAGCATGGACACCACCGGGTATGGATCGTGAGGCCGTTGGGCTGAAGGCTATAGTCGCCAAAGGTGAATGGTGGGTTGCCAACAATGAGGTGCATTCCTCCTCAATGACCGGCCCGTGGCCGCATGGTGACCGCTTTATCGTCGGCTTTCAGTTTGACGTGACTATGAAGCCAAGCGGCCAGCGCATGCAGATGAACGAGATGGGGCTGTTTACCGTCAAGGACGGCAAGATTGTTCGGGAAGAGTTTTTCTACCCAACTGCTGGCTAGCGCAAAGCAAAGGGCCGCCAGGCCCTGTAAGGCTTGTTCCGGCGCGCCGGTCAAGGTGTGAGCTTGAAAATAAATCCAACCGTCGAAAGTACCCACTTATGACCACTCAAGGCTTCATAGCTTCACATGCCAAAGGTGCCGCGTTTGAGCGAGGGTTGCGGTCTTTCTATGAGTACCGCGATCTCGGCATCAAGACAGCGACAAATGGGCGATTTGATGCACACGTTATTCGGGCAGCGGCGGGACAGGAGTTCTCGAGTCAACCGCATCTTCACAAAACCGAATTTCAGCTCATCTACATCCTGAAAGGCTGGATCGAGTTTGAATACGAAGGTCAGGGTGTCATGCGTCTTGAGGCCGGCTCATGCGTCCATCAGCCACCGAATATTCGCCACCGGGAGCTAGGCCACAGTGAAGACATCGAAATGCTTGAAGTGGTTCTACCGGCTGGCTTCGCCACAGAAGAAGTTCCATCCGTAGAAGGCTAACGTGGCCACATTGTCACCAAACCTCTGATGGCGACCCATCAATGCAAAAAGACTTCAAAACCGAAGTCCTGAAGCCTTTCAAGCATCTTCAGCGCAAAGCTGAAGAGAGGTATTAGCAGGGCTTAGTAGCCGCCGCCGCTTGAACGACCGCCGCCGCCGCCGCCGCCGCCGCCGTAGCCGCCGCCCCTTGAACGACCACCACCGCCGCCGCCGTAGCGATCACCGCCACCGCCACCACCACCACCACCACCACCGCCGTAACCGCCACCACCGCCGCCGAAGCCGCCGGTACGTGGAGGACGAGCTTCCATCGGACGGGCTTCGTTCACGGTGATGGCACGGCCGCCGAGTGACTGGCCATTCATGCCGGCGATTGCAGCTTGCGCTTCGGCATCGCTGCCCATTTCCACAAACCCGAAGCCTTTGGAGCGGCCGGTGTCACGTTCCATCATGACCTTAGCGCTGGTGATGGAACCAAATGCGCCGAAAGACTGTTGCAGGTCTTCGTCGCGAACGGTGTACGGCAGGTTGCCGACGTAAAGTTTGTTGCCCATTAGGGACTCCTCAAAAACATATAAAACACAAAGAGATGGGGTCCCGAAAGCACAACAAATCCAAAAGGTACCGCCGTAGCGTGCGAAACTGACCAATCACCAACTTATGCAGTAAAAACTGCATCGCATGATTATGGCCTCGAACCGCAGGATCAGGGCATAAAAAGGCCAGAAATATCTGTAATTGGCAGGCCAAGTGCAGATATTCCGGGCTTTATGGTGCCAAATACTGACACAAGCCCTGTCCAACTGCCCCATTTCCTGGTTTCCTGCTTAGTCGCCCTAGCCCTGTTCCTGAGATTCCGTAGCGGGCCTAGCCATCCGGTGCCCCTGCTTGGTGACCACCTCGACATAAAACGATTCAGCGCCCTCTTTGGCCAGCGCGTCCACTGCGGCAATCAGCGCAGCAAAATGAACGGGGGCGGCAGTTGCATCAGTGCTGCCGAGCTTGCAATCGAAGTCCCAAAAATCAACGCCTGCAGGCAAGGCCCTAGCGCGTTCGCGTTTGGCGTATTTACGGATGTCGTGCTTGGCTGCGTCTAGCAGGCGATCCCGATTTTTGCCTTCAAGTTTGATGCTATAGGTTTTTTTCACTCGCCTTACTCGCTCTACTCGCCTTTAGCCTGTTTTTCAAGAATCAGATCAAGCTCTTTGCACGACGGCGCGCACACGGCTTGCGATTTGCCGAGTACCTTGCGGGTACCCATCAGTGAACGGGCGCGGTGCTTACCGCACATAAAGCATGACATGGTGGCGGCACCAAACGAGGTGGTGGCCGCAAACGGGGAACCCGATACCTTGGACTTGTAGCGCAGGCCGTCAGCGAGTACGGCGGTTTTAGCATCAGCTCTTGCCATGTTCTGAATATTCCTTAGGAAGGGGTGGATGTAAGGTGGGTCAAGCGTTGAACGCTATATTTTTTATAGCGGACTGTGCTTGTCTGCTATGGCTTGGCCTCTATTTTACGCCTAAAAGCTGAACGGTGGTTTGTAGGGGCGTTGCAGGCTGCGGTGGGGCTAATTTGCTGAAAACCGACTGAAAATCACTTGAAACAGGCCGATTTTAGGCTTAAAAATAGCCACAACGCCCTGTTTACGAGCGTGATAAGCTACTAAATTAATAGCAAACAACCTGGTAACTAGCGGGCAAACGATTGCTAAAGTCCTGAGCGAAGGGGGCAAATCAATCGCTTTTTCAAACCTGGCTGAAACGCGGACAAAATACAGGCCTGCAACACGCGCAACTGTTTTACGCCTCTTACGATTTTTAAGCGGCACATCAAACCCACACCACGAAAGAACACCCCATGGCACGTCTCGTTAAATGCATCAAGCTCGGTATCGAAGCCGAAGGCCTGGACTTTCCGCCCTACCCCGGCCCGCTGGGCAAGCGCCTGTGGGAAGAGGTCAGCAAGCAGGCATGGGCCAACTGGATGAAGCACCAAACCATGCTGGTCAATGAAAACCGTTTGAACCTGGCCGATGCGCGCGCCCGCCAGTACCTGGCCCGGCAGATGGAAAATCATTTCTTTGGCAGCGGCGCAGATGCCGTGCAGGGCTACACCCCGCCAGCCGCCTGAACAGCCCGCGCAGGCTTGAGGCATGGCGGAGCGCATCGAATGGCTGGACGATGGCACGGCCAGCGGCGCGCCTTTCAGCCCGCGCTTTGGTGACCGTTACCGGGGTGAGCTGGGCGGCCCCCATCGAACAAGCCAGGCGCGTGATGTTTTTTTGGCAGGTTGCGGTTTGCCCGCCGCCTGGAGCGGCCAGCCAAGCTGGAAGATTCTTGAAACCGGCTTTGGCCTGGGGCTGAATTTTCTTCTGACGTGGCAGGCCTGGAAAGCCGACCCCTCCCGGCCGCGGCTGCTTCATTTCGTGTCGCTGGAAGCCTTCCCGGCCAGCCGGGACGACGTACTGCGGGCAGCCTCCGCCCACCCTGAGCTGATGGCGCTGGCGGCGCTGCTGCACGAGCAGCTGTGGGGCCTGTTGCCCGGCCTGCACC
>JBKJOH010000033.1:0-3603 GCA_046593295.1 Polaromonas sp.
AGCGAGCCGTCAGAACCGCCGAGCGTCACCTGGTACCACTCTTTGCCGTCCTTGTCGACGCCCAGGATACCGATGTGGCCGCTGTGGTGGTGGCCACACGAGTTGATGCAGCCGGAGATGTGCAAGTCGATCTCGCCGATGTCGTGCAGCTCGTCGAGGTCCTGGTAGCGCTCGGTGATGGCCTCGGCAATCGGTATCGAGCGCGCATTCGCCAGCGAGCAGAAATCGCCGCCGGGGCAGGCAATCATGTCGGTCAGCAGCTTGATGTTGGGGCGTGCAAACCCGGCTTTGCGGGCAGCACGCCACAGCTCGGGCAACTCGTCGCAGCGTACCCATGGCAGCAGCAGGTTTTGCTCGTGGGTCACGCGCGCTTCACCAGCGCTGAAGCGGTCTGCCAGGTCGGCTGCAATGTCGAGCTGATCGGCGGTTGCGTCCCCTGGAGCCTGACCGAGGCGTTTGAATGACAGCGTAACGGCGCGCAGGTCGGGGTTTTTGTGCGGTGCCACGTTTTGCTTGAGCCAGCGCCCAAACTCGATGTCGTCTTCTGCGGCGGCGTGCAGTATGTTGGCAATTTTTGCGTCGGCAGTTTTGCGGTCGCAGCTCAATGTGGGGGCTACAAAGCAGGCGGCTACGCGGTCGTATTCGGCCTGCGTGATGGTGTGCGGGCCACCGTCGTGCGCCATGATCTGTTGGTACTCAAGCTCAACATCGTCAACGTACTTTTGGCCCTCGGCCTTGACCAAAATCTTGATGCGCGCCTTGTAGATGTTGTCACGGCGGCCATAGCGGTTGTACACGCGCACGATGGCTTCGAGGTAATTCATGATCTGATGCCATGGCAGGAACTCGCGGATCACCGTGCCGATGATGGGCGTGCGGCCCATGCCACCACCTACCAGCACTTTGAAGCCGAGTTGTCCGTCAGCATCTCGCAGCAGTTGCAGGCCCACGTCGTGCCAGCCGATGGCGGCGCGGTCTTCTTTTGCGCCACTGATGGCGATTTTGAACTTGCGCGGCAAAAACGCGAACTCAGCGTGCAGCGTGCTCCACTGGCGCATGATTTCGCCAAACGGGCGCGGGTCAGCAATCTCATCGACTGCAATGCCGGCGCGCTCGTCACTGGTGATGTTGCGGATGCAGTTGCCGCTGGTCTGTATGCCATGCATGTCAACGCTGGCCAGCAGGTCCATCACGTCGGAAGATTTGTCGATGGGAATCCAGTTGTACTGCACGTTCTGGCGCGTCGTGAAGTGGGCGTAGCCCTTAGTCAGTTTAGAACTGACCGACAGGCCGCTTTTAAAATTGACCGGGCCTAACTCGTCTTGCTTGGCCTGCGCTTCATTGAGCAGCGCCGCGTTCGGCTGGTCGTAGTCACGCGCAATTTTGGCCAGCACGCGAATCTGCGCGCTTGACAGCTCGCCATAAGGCACAGCCACACGCAGCATGGGCGCGTAACGCTGCACATACCAGCCGTTTTGCAGGCGCAGCGGCTTGAACTCGTCTTCTGATAGCGTGCCGCCTTGCCAGCGCGTGAGCTGGTCGCGGTATTGGTTGGCGCGGGCTTTTACAAACTGGCGGTCAAATTCGGTGTATTGGTACATGATTTTATCGAGCGGTGTAAACCAGAAAATACAAAAGCGAAAGAGGCGAATTCAGGCATAGCCGACGAATGTAAGGGTGCGGCTTATGAAAACAAACTACAAATTTGTGCTGCCTTTATGCGAATAAGCTTATTCACCAGCAACCATGCGGCTTTGCCTGGGTTTGATCAGTTTTGGCCCGCGCAAGCCATGAAAATCTATTCATGTGCACACTTGGTGCTGTTTCCCGGCTTACTGTGCGCTGGGTGGCTGCTAGGCAGCAAGTCCCATCGCCTGCGCCAGGCGTTGCTCGATTGGCAGTGGCTCACCGTGCAGGCGGGCTGCCAGCAGTTCGCCGCACAGCGCCGCAAACGTCAGCCCGCGAGAGCCCATGCCGGTGCAAATCCAGACCTCTGAACCGGTGCTGCTCTGCGCCATACGCGCCACCAGCGGCAGCCGTGTGGGCGTGGCACAGCGAATACCGACCCAGCCGTGCACTTGGCCTTGATTGAATTGACTGGTTAATGACACGGCGGTTTCAGGCAGCAGGGTCTGCAGGCGCGTCAGATTATCAAGGTGGTCCTGGAGGTTGATGCGTGGCACGGCGCAATCACGCTCAAAGCTGGCACCCGCCATCCACGCTACGCCACCTTGCATGGGAAAGGCCGGAATCAGGCTGCCCTGGCCGTTGACGGGGAAGGGCGGCAGGGCTGAGTGGCCCGCCGCGCCTACTTTACCTGAGCCATGCAGTCCCCAGGACACTTGCCCGCGAATCGGCTGTAGATCCAGTGCAGCGGTATGCACGCTCGCCGCCAGCGCGCCGCTGTCGTAGGCCGCTGCCAGCACCACCAGATCAGCTTGTCCCAGCACCTCTCCCGATACACTCACCGCTTGCCAGCCGTTATGGTGTGGCTGAAGGCGCGCCACTTTTGTATTGCCGCGCCATTCAATGGTTGTTGCGTCACCCCTGGCTTGCAGCCATGCGGCCACCAGGCGCGCCGGTTTGATCCAGCCCGCGCGCGCATGCCACAGGCTTTTGCCACCTGCATTTATACCGATTTGCGCACATTTGTCAGCACTGGCAACCTCACTCCAGTCGGCGGCGGCTTCTGACCAGTCTTGCGTCCATGTGGCTGGCAGCCTGGGGCCGAGGTCGTTCATATCACGCTGCAACACCCCGGTGCGCGCCCAATCAGCATCATGTTCAAGAAGGCTTTGGGCTTGCTGCATCGTTAGGCGCACGCCGCTACGCGACAGCTTTGACAGCAAGCTGTCGTCCGGCGACACATGCGGCACCAAAAGGCCCGCAGGCAAGCTGGACGCACCGCTGGCAGGCGCATTGGCAGCGTCCAGCACCAACACGCGCCAGCCGCGCCGCGCCAGGCTGGCCGCAACGGCACTGCCCGCCAGGCCTGCACCTATCACGATGCAGCTGGTCGGCGGCCTGGGTGTGTATGCCGTGGCCCGGGCTGGTTTTTTCGGTGTCCACGGCGGGTTGTATTCGCCAGCCAAGTTATCGCGCTTGGGCGCTATGCCGGGTGTTTTCTCAACCACAAAGCCGCATTGCGCCAAGGCATCGCGTACAGGGCGGGCTACCGTCCAGGTGGCGATGCGGGTACCGCGCTTGCAGCAGCGGGCTACGGCCTTGAGGGTGTGGAGATCCCAGATGCCCGGATTTTTTTGCGGGCTGAAGCCATCGAGGTAAACCGAATCCGCCTCAAAAGGCTGCTCGCGCAGCATGGCTTTGGCATCGCCTATGCAAAGCGTCAGCAGCACATGGCCGCCCCGATGCGGCCACGCCTGCTGCACTTTGTGTCCGTCGAGGCCTACCCGGCCGCTGCCTCCGACGTGATGCGCAGCGCCACCGCACACCCTGAGCTTTTGCCGCTGGCGACCGAACTGCACGCACAGCTATGGGGCTTGCTACCAGGCTTTCACCGGCTGGTGTTTGAGGGCGGCCATGTGCTGCTGACGCTTTGCATAGGCGATGCCAAAGCCATGCTGCGCGAGCAGCCTTTTGAGG
>JBKJOH010000061.1:0-9159 GCA_046593295.1 Polaromonas sp.
CAAGTCTTGATCGCTGCATGTCACCTTCGCCGCCACTCGACCCATCATCACCCCAACTTGTTATTTACAAACTGTAATGATAATTAGTTATGTTCATTAATGCAATTAAACACTAGGACGGATGCTTAGCAAACAAAATTTCCAGTGACTCGCGTACGACGCTGGCTGGCCGTTTTTGGCGTTTTGCTGGTGGTGGCCTTCATCGCCGCAGTTACTGCCGCGTGGCTGTGGCTACCCGATGAACAGCAGTTGGCCCGGGACGTAGAGCTGGAACTCGATTCTGCACTCGGCGTCAAAGTCAGTGTGGCGGCGGTGCGATGGCAATTGCTGCCCTT
This sequence comes from Polaromonas sp., assembly GCA_046593295.1. Taxonomy (GTDB): domain Bacteria; phylum Pseudomonadota; class Gammaproteobacteria; order Burkholderiales; family Burkholderiaceae_C; genus Polaromonas. The sequence goes on from JBKJOH010000061.1 coordinate 336, forward strand.
GCCGGCCATCCTGCTGAGTGATGTGGCCACTGAACAAACACCGCCTGTCACGTTTAAAAAACATGCCCTGTACCCCAAGCTGTCGGCGCTTGTGCAGCGCAGCCTGTCATTTGATTTAGCCGAGCTTGACGGCGCAGTCGTGCCGCAGTTGTCGCTGCGCAAACTGGGGAATGGCTTTGACGCTGAAAACTTGCACGGTGGTCTGGCGCTGGCGGCTATCCCGCTGGAGCGTTTTGTCTTTCGCAACGTTACCTGGATCACGCGGCGCGGCATTCCTGTGGTGTACGACGGCGAGGTGGACTTTGACGAACGCTGGCGACCACGCACTGCGCAGCTGCGCCGGCCAGACTACCAACCTCTTACCGACGCTAATCTGGCGCGCGTGGAGCTGCAAGACCAATGGCGCATCAATATCCGGCTTGGTGGCGGCACGGCAAATGGCGATTTGCAACTGAAGACAACGCCGAATGGCCAGATGCGCCTTGACGGCAAGCTTAAGTTACAGGCGCTGGAGGTGGCCAGCGCGCTGGCGGCTTTTAACCGTCGACCTGTGCTGGCGGGCAAGGCAACGGGCGACTCGACCCTCAGCGCTAGCGGTGTCAACTTTGCGGATCTCGTGCGGTCACTGCATACCCAGACTACTTTTGTCATGGCGCCGGCCACCATGCTGCGTTTTGACATGGGCAAGGCCGTGCGCAGTGCTGGCAAGGACCACACCGGACAAACCGCGCTTGACAGCATTACCGGCGCGATGAACACGCAAAACACGCCGCAAGGCATTGTTGTGAATTTCAAGGACATCAAGGCGCGCTCGGGCGTGCTCAGCGCATCGGGCGATGCAACGCTGGCCAACCGCCGTATTGAGGCCGAGTTTGCCGTTGATCTGGTCGACGGCATCGTTGGCGTACCGCTGCTCATCACGGGGCCGACCGACAAGGTGGTGGTCAGTGTTCCGCCCGGGACGGTGGCAGGCGCCGTGGTAGGTACGGCTGTGCTGCCGGTGGTCGGAACGGCCATAGGCGCGCGCGTGGGCGCAGCGCTTGGCAAACTATTTGGTGCATCGCCCGCCCCACCTGCCAGCGCTGCGCGCAAAGCCAGACCCTAGATGTCTGGGCGTGTGGCTGTAATGCGAAACACGCGTGGTTCAATTCAATTAAAATAAGGGGCATGTCTGAACCAGCCCCCCATTCCAGCGCCAATCAACTGCCAACCCCTCTGGCTCGGGCGCTTGAGCTAAATGAAAGCGCGCTGGACAGCGTTGAGCGATCGGCTTGCGAACTGCTGGTTATTAACGCTGTTTTGAAGCAGGAAATCCCGGACCAGGTTCAAACTGGCGAGGTAGCTCAGGCGCTTCAAAAAACTGATGAACTTGAAAGCAAAATCAACGACACGGCTCAAGAACTGGTGCAGGTCAACGAAGTGCTTGCGCAAGAAATCGACAAGCGCGCCGAGCTGGAGCGCGAACTTTCAGCGACCAAGGCCGCGCTGGTTCAAGTCATAGATCAGCTCGCCTGAAGACAGGTGATTTCCTGACATCAGAATGCGGTATTTTTAAGCTTACACTACGGGCTCTGGCAGCTGACATTAGTTAAGCAGGTATTTGTCGTTCTGTGTTTATAACAATGCTTTGATATGACCAAAAAACAATCACATTCTTCTGTCTCTATCTCTTCAGCTCGGCCGTTAGTTAAAGCGCTTCATCAAAACAATACAGTTAAAGAAACTGTCAAAAAATCTGCCGATGAATTGTTGGTAATCAATGCCGTGCTCAAACATGGCATTCCAGACCATGCGCAAACCGGTGATGTTGCCCGGGCGCTGGAAAAAACTGAAGTGATTGAAGACACCATACAGGCCTCGGCAGAAGATATGGGAACTGTCAATACTCTTTTAGAACACGAGATAGACGAGCGCATCATCCTAGAGCGCGAGCTGCTGGCGACCAAAGCCGCGCTGGTCCGCGAAAAAGCCAAACCCTAGTTTTCATCGGCGTGAGCACTGTCGCGCCAAACATAGCCATTTCTCGATCCTGTATTTTAGTATGTCATCCTAGGGATAAACCGCAGGTTGCAAAGGCAAAATTTGCACCGGTCTCAGGTTAAGCTGACGCCCATGAGCGCACCCTACATTCCCCAAATTCGCCTGTACCAACAATGGTTGCAGTCCCAACGTGGCCTGAAATTTGAAAGCTACGCGGCGTTGCACCAATGGTCGGTCACAGATTTGAGTGCTTTTTGGCAAAGTATCTGGGACTATTTTGATCTGCAATCGCCCACGCCGCACCAGTTTGTTGTCGAAGGCCAAATGCCAGCGGCCAAGTGGTTTGTGGGTGCAAATGTCAACTATGCAGCTCAGGTGTTTCGCCATGCTGAGGCGGCACAGGCTGCGGGCTTGCCAGCCATCATTAGTCACAACGAATTCAGCCTGAACAATGGCGGTGCGGCGCGTGAAATCAGCTGGCCTGAATTAAAAAATCAGGTCGCAGCGCTTGCGCTGTATCTCAAAGCCCAGGGCGTTGCGCCGGGTGACCGTGTCGCTGCCTACCTGCCCAACATTCCTGAAGCCATCATTGCGTTTCTGGCCACCGTCAGCATTGGCGGCGTATGGAGCATTTGCGCGCCCGACATGGGCACAGCTGCCGTGCTGGACCGCTTCAGGCAAATCGAGCCCAAAGTGCTGATAGCTTGCGCTGGCGTGACCTACGGCGGCAAGCAGATCGACCGCAGCGCCGTGATTGAAGAGCTTTGCGCGGGGTTGCCAAGCGTGCAGCAGGTGATCATTCATGGCAATTCAAATGCTATAAATACAGGAGCTGTTTACACGCGAATTCATTGGGATAAAGCCATAAATGACGCCCTAAGTAATGCTCAAAATAAAGAAAAGTCAGCTGCTTTTGAGCCCCTTTTGCTGCCATTTGACCATCCGCTGTGGATTGTGTATTCCAGCGGTACCACTGGCCTGCCCAAGCCCATCGTGCATGGCCATGGCGGCACCGTTATTGTTGCGCTGGCGCTCAAGGTGCTGCACAACGATATCGGTTGCAGCTACCACCCCAACAGTCTGGGCGAGCGCTACCACTGGTACAGCTCGACCGGCTGGGTGATGTGGAACGCACAGGTCAGCGGCTTGCTCAATGGCACGACCTGCGTGATTTTTGACGGCAATCCAGGGGGCACGACATTAGACGGCCCGGCTGGTGGCCGGACAAAGCCCGACTGGACAACGCTGTGGCGCTTTGCTGCCAACACAGGCGTGACTTTTTTTGGCGCAGGCGCCGCTTTTTATGCCAACTGCATGAAGGCAGGCGTCGACTTATCTACCTGCGGCGACTTGGATCAGGTGCGGGCCTTGGGTTCGACTGGCTCGCCCTTGTCGGTTGAAGCCCAGCAGTGGGGCACCGACCAGTTTGCTGCGTTGGGTACGCCCGACATCTGGTTTTGCAACATCTCGGGCGGTACTGATTTTGCAGGCGCATTCATTGGCGCAAACCGCGAGCTACCGCAAGTCCCCGGCGAGATGCAATGCCGCTTGCTGGGCTGCGCCGTTGAAGCCTGGAACGAAACGGGCGAGCCTGTCACAGGCGAAGTCGGCGAGCTGGTTTGCACGCAACCCATCCCGTCCATGCCGCTTTACTTTTGGGGGGATATTGAACCCCCCGTCGGCCACACCGCCAGCAATACCGATGGCCCCCCTGAGGGGCGCGGGCCTGGCTTGGGGCGGCCCGGCGCTGGGCCCCGGCCTGGCGTGCGCTATATCTCCAGCTACTTCGACATGTACCCGAATGTCTGGCGCCACGGCGACTGGCTGAAGATCATGCCGTCCGGCGGCTGCATCATCTATGGCCGCTCCGACGCGACCATCAATCGCCACGGTCTGCGCATGGGCACCAGCGAGCTGTACAGCGCGGTCGAGGCCTTGCCCGAGGTGATCGACTCGATGGTGGTGGATCTGGAATACCTGGGCAAGGGCAGCTACATGCCCTTGTTTGTCGTGTTGCGCGATGGCCTGGCGCTGGACGCGGCGATGAAGGCGAGACTCAACAACGCCATCAAGACGGCCCTGTCACCGCGTTTTGTCCCCAACGACATCTTTCTGGTACCCGACATCCCGCGCACGCTGTCGGGCAAAAAGCAGGAGCTGCCGATCAAAAAACTGCTGCTGGGACAGCCGATAGAAAAAATCGTGAACCGCGATGCCATGGCCAACCCCGCCTGCCTGGACTGGTATGTGGCGTTCGCGCAGCGCCACCTGGCGGGCGCCGCGCCCACGGCTTGACTGTCCAGCTGGGCTTTGCGTTCGGACATGCGGCTATGGCGCTAAAGCGGGTGCTCGGTATAAAACTTGCCGCCATGAAACAGCAGTGGTGCCGCCCCCGCCCGATGATGGCAGCGCTCGACTTCACCAACAAAAAATAACGTGGTCGCCCTCTTCGTAGCGGCTGCGGTTAAAGCATTCAAAGGTGGCCGCTGCGCCATCGAGCAGCGGCAAGCCGCCCGCACTGTCGGTGTATGCCACGCCACGCCAGCGCTCTTCACGCTTGCCAGCAAAGCGCTCTGCCAGATGTTTTTGGTCTGCGGCCAGAATATTGATGACGTAGTGCGAGCCTTCTGAAAAAGCCGCCATGCTGCTGGCGGCCTGCGACAGACTCCACAGCACCAGCGGGGGGCCAGCGACACCGAATTGAAAGAGTTGGCAGTCAGGCCGACCCGCTCGCCGGTTGATGTGCGCGCCGTCACGATGGTCACGCCAGTGGCAAACATGGCCAGCGAGGCACGAAACTCGCGCTGCGAAAAACTCGGCTCTCTGGCTTTTTGCGCGGCGTTTTTTGTAGCGGACAACATCTTAGGAATTTGGCTGAAATACGTGGCGGCTCATCACGTCGATCACGTCGATCACGTCGATATAGACGCTAGGAAGCAATCGTTGATTGTGCCCGACAGTCCGTAGCCAGTAACAACCGCCGGGTAAACTGCAAGCTATGCGTTTTCGCTCGCTGCTGCCATTGCTATTTGCTACGCTTTTAATAGCTGGCCGCGCCCATTGCGCAGCGCCTTGCGACGAGTTTGTGGCCAAACTGCCAAACGTCAAACGGGCCTTGTGTGAGTCCGCCGCGCTGCAACCCACCGCCGCGCGTTCGGTCAACGGCCGCACGCTCTGGATGCGCGACATCAAGCCCGAAGCCGCCGCCGCAGGGTCAGCGCCATACCCTGCAAAAGAAGCGCTCAGGGTACTGGTGATAGGCGCGATTCATGGCGACGAGCTGTCATCGGCATCGCTGGCGCTGCACTGGATACGGCTGGCCAGCCAGCCCCCGGCCGACACCCCGCAGCCGGTGCATTGGCGCTTTATTCCGGCGCTCAACCCGGACGGCCTGTTCAACCAGCCGCCGCGCCGCGTCAACGCCAGCGGGGTCGATTTGAACCGCAACTTCCCCACGCCCAACTGGGAGCGCGATGCCAAAAGCTACTGGGAAAAGCGCACCCGCAAAGACCCACGCCGCTACCCCGGCCCGAAGCCGCTGTCAGAACCCGAATCAACGTTTTTGCACGCGGAAATGCAGCGCTTCAAACCCAATTTAATTGTCAGCATCCACGCGCCTTATGGCGTGCTGGACTTTGACGGCCCTGCCAAGGAAGGCTTTGTACCGCCATCACGCCTGGGTCGTTTGTACCTGGATCAGGTCGGCATTTTCCCCGGCTCGCTCGGCAACTATGGCGGCATACACAAGGGCATTCCGGTGGTGACGATAGAGCTGCCCAACTCGACCCGCACACCGCTCGATGCCGAAATGCGGCAAATGTGGCTAGACCTGCTGCGCTGGATGACCGAGCGCGTGGGCACGAGTCATGGTGCGGGGCAGCCAGTACGGTAGTTTAGGGCTGTAGCCCAATCAATATGTACGTTACCAGCTATCAAATAAAGAGCATTTCCCGACACGACCCTATCGCGCAATGCGCTGATAAGCTCAAGCCTCGATGCGGATGCAGCCATTCGGCCTGAAGCTCGCCTGCTCGCCCTTGTGGGCATAGCCCAGCGGATTCGCCACCACGCGGCAACCATGCGCCACATAGTCAATGGCGCAGTGCAGGTGGCCATGCATCCAGACCTTTGCCAGCGGCAGCAAATCGTCTAATGAGTTACAAAAACCTGCTGTGCCGGGCGTGATGCCGTAGCGCGGGTCGGCGCTGCGCAGGCTGGGCGCAAAGTGCGTGATGACAACCGTAGTCCCCTCAAACGGCACGCCAAGGGCTTGCCGCAGCCAGGCCTGACTCTTTAGCCCTTGCTCGCGCACAGCATCGGCCAGCATTGGCTGCCCCGCGTGAAGTGAATGGTGCTTTTTAAGGTAAAAATTCGCCGCCCTGAAGGCCTTGTCACGCGCCTTGAGCTGCTCGCCCAGCGTGATGTTGCCACTGGTGGTGCTGGCCATCGGGCCACTGGTCAGCGCATCAAAATCCGTCCACAACGTGCAGCCGATAAAGCGCACGCCGTTCAGCACCACGCATTGCCGCTCCAGCCACACCATGCCAAGGCGCTCGCAGGTCTCGCGCAGGCGGGCGTGGGCCGCGTCAAAGTCCAGTCCGTCGTACTCGTGATTGCCAGGAATGAAAAAAACCGGCGTTGGCCAGCCAGCGCCACCCTGCGCTACGGGCAAGGGCGAAAAACGCGCCAGCCCGAAATCTGCAATCTTCAGGCTAATGAGCTGTGAATTCTTTTGGTACGAGCCGATATCCCCTGCCAGCACCAGCAGGTCTGCGCCAGGCACGGGCAGCGCGGCGAAGTGCGGATTCGACTCCAGGTGCAGATCAGATAAAAGCTGAATGTTCACTCGGTGATTGTGCGGCATGGGCATCAAAGCCTCGAAAAGCCCAGCTCTCACGCCGCTTTTACCCTGAAGGCAGCGCCGGCGAAGTCAAGCTGATCGGCATATACAGCAAAGGCCCGTGGGTCTTGGGGGCCAACCTCAACATTGACCGCTCATTGAGCCGCCCCTCCTGTGTGCCCACCACACTAGAGCTAGACAGCAAAGTCAGCTATCGTCTCAAGCCCGAAGACCCGCCTCATTCAGTTGCCCATTAATAAATGTGTACTGTTCTAGACTATGCCCCTGCACCACGATATGTTTCCTGTGAAACCCATTTCGTTTTAGGATGTGTTGCATGGCCCGGGCATACTTTGTGCAGTGAACCTGAACAGATACTCCATCAGGTACACGTGTAATGAATTCACGAGTCACTGCCGTACCGATACCATTATTTCGGTATTTGGGCGCAATGCACAGGAGGTCCAAGTGCCAATCCTGATGGCAGTCGGTTGAAGTAGTTGTTTTCAAGAATCCCAAACCTTCACCGGTGGCCCTTGTGACGACAAGCCAAGAGTCAATTAATGGCGGCGGTTTGAACCGCCAATTTTTTAGAAGTACGCTGGTGAACACGTGCCACAAAAGCCGCTGTGGCCCTTTTCGTCCTAGGAATTTTTCAGTAAACGCCCCTTCCTCTGCTCCCTGCAACATCAAGTTGAAGATGAAGGGAACGTCAAAAATTGATGCCGAGCGGAGTGAGAAATCAGCCTTACCAACACCATGCTCTTGATTCATTTCTGAACTTTTTATTGTTTTGATCTGGTCACCGGATGAAGTCTACGCCAGTGCCAGTGCCAGTGGAGGCGGTGCGTTGATCGTGGATAAATATCCGCGCGAGGTGGGGGAACCCCCACATCAAAAATCAAAACAAAGGCAAAGTCAAAACCGGGGCAGCGCCGTCCAGCTGCATTTGAAATCGAGTGCAACTTAAACTGACCAAAGAATTGTCTTGACTCAGGGGTCCACTTTAAGCGTCCGGCAGGCCATCAAGCCATGTAGATTGCGATAAAGGCCATCAAAAACATCAGCACGCCACCCACCACCGGCAACACGATGGGGATTATCGGCACAATGGCTTCGATCGCATCCGGCTCGTGTGCAGGCGTGTCGCTGCTGTGGGCTGCATGGCTGGTGTGATCGGCTGGGCTGGACATGGGGGCTCCTGGGGCTGAAAAAATATTAGCTGATTTTACCTTCTTGACCAACGCCATGTATTGCGCCCTCACAAACGCAGGCTGGCAAGCGGTTTTTACGCTACCCTTCACCATGCTTTCAACATGCGTCAACAGGAGAGACCGTATGACATTTTTTATCCGCCCTTCGACGCGCTTTACACGCTTTTATGCACTGTCTGGTGCGGCCATGATGCTGCTGGCTGGCTGTGCATCAACTGGCCCCAACAGCCCCTCCGCCAAGCCCGTGCTCTACCCCAATGCCACGCTCAATCGTGTCGGTGCGGCGCAAGGCCAGGTCGAGGCCGAGGCCTGCATGTCACGCGCAGTCGCAGCAGGCCTTACCCCTGATGAAAAGTCCGATGCCGTTGCTCGCCGCGCAGGTGAAGGCGCGGCTGTAGCCGGTGTGGCGTCTGCGGTTGGTGCGCTCATCACGGGCCAAGGCGCATCGGGCGTGGTGCGCGCTGGCGCGGGTGGTGCGGCGGTGGGCGGTTCAGCCGGTGCGGTGTCAGGCGCCTTTCGCAACGACAAACCCAACACCACTTACCGCCATTTTGTGCACCGCTGCCTGAGCGAAAAGGGCTTTGAAGTGATTGGCTGGAACTAAAGCCAACGCATACCAGCGCAGCATGGCCCACTCACCACGCCATTAAAACTACACTGTCTTCCACGTTGCCCAAAGCTGCGTTATGGTGAAGCCTTGGCAAGCGTTTGTCGGCATCGTTCACGGGGATCATTTATCGGCATCTTTTCAATCTGGAGGTTTGTGTATGAGCAAGCGTTCCGCGAGTGA
>JBKJOH010000328.1:0-7129 GCA_046593295.1 Polaromonas sp.
AAACGCCAGACATGCAGGCCAGCAGGGGTATCTAACACCACGTGGGTCGTGCCCTTGGGCGGTTTGACAATCAGGTCGGCGCTGACATCCCAGGTTGCAATCGGCCGCGCGGCAGGCGGGCGCAAACCCAGCCACAGCTTTGACGACTGCTGCCTGTCGACATCGCCCAGCATCACGGCATGGCCGCGGCTGGCGTAATAGCCCGCCACATTGGTAGCCAGCGTCGATTTGCCGACGCCCCCTTTTGGATTGGCAATGACGACCACAGGCATAAAAATCTCCTCGGGTGTTTCAGGGCTAATCGGTCTTGCGCCGGAACTGGCACCAAGCTTTCACGATTAAACCGGGCTTTTCAGCTATGGTAACGGCATGGCGGCCTATCCCACAGCCAGCAAGCTGTCCGCACGCACAGATGAAGGCAAAACCAAACGCCGATATATGCTATGTATTTAGGAGCTTGTTACGCCCGTTTCTATTGGCTTGCAGCCGTTTTTAGCCCTCAAAAACGGCCTCTGAGCCACTTTTTTCAGCCTGCCAAGGCCTAAAACAACCCTATCACACGTTCCAGCGTGGCAAAAGGCGCAATGCGTTGCCGAGCACTTTGTGAAGATGGACTACGAGCGCAAGTGGACTGGGCGATTTGGGGTGTATTGAGGGCCATCCGAAAAACCTAAACAACTGCGGTCATTTTCGAAGGATTATTGGGGTCAGACACCATTTTCATGACGATGCAAAGCATCGCACCCGAAGGGCGTGCCAAGGGCACGATGAATTTGGACTCTGCCCCCAAAAACCCATTCCGGTTGCTGCGTTCCGTCCGCCTTGCACTTCATCCCGAAAATCTGAATTTCTAGAAGTACCCTAAAGCTGTTTTAGCCACAACCAGTCAAAAACCGCCTTTCAGGGCGGTCTTTGACTTTTTTGAGGGTTAAAAATGACTGTATTCCAATAGAAACGGACATATCAAGCGCATTCGTCATTACGGGGTGTTGGCCAGTGCCTGCAAAGCCGACAAGCTGGCCCAAGCCAGGCTGGCGCTACAGATGCCATCACCCAACCGAGAAGCGGCAGAATCGGCGCAGGCGTTCATGGTGCGGGTGGCCAAGCTGGAGATGATGCAGTGTCCTTGTTGCAAGGCCCATGCCCTCAAGGTGGTGGCGACGTTGACAGGGTACCGGCAGCTACCAGCACCGGGGCCGTCATGGCGGGGCAACCCAGGGGGCCACCGTGAGTTACGCGGGCAAACGCAAACGGATCAAGAAGTTCGCACCGTGCAGTGTGTTTCGGGTAGTGCTGCGCCTCACGCTGACTGGCAACCCCGCGCTTCATGGTGACAGTCTGGTCGCAAGCAAAAATAATGGCCAACAGCGCGATCGGGTCAATTTGCACAGGCCGCAAAGGCGCTGGGCTGGGTCATAATCTGCCGAACGAAGCGGGGGATGGATTGAAATCCCCTATAGCCAAAACAACACACACCACCGTCTCAGGGGCGGTTCAGTCCAACATGGTTTATCTGCCGCGAATCAACTCATCGCCTTGTGCCGGCTTTGTGGCGCGGCGGATAAACGCTGATTGTTAGGCCGCACACAAGCACCACCTACCCATGCCCAAGCACAACAACTCCGCGTCACGGTTGCACGGCCTTTTCAGTCAACTACAGGGTCACACTGACCAAACACAGGTGTTGGCAGGTTGGGTACAGGCTTTTGCCATCTCTGACTCGACGCCAAAGCGCCAAGCAATCGAGGTAGCAAGGCGACTGGAGAGCGTCAACCGAGAACTTGGGCTGGTGCGAAACGGAATGAGCCAGGCAACGTATTCGCCTTCCCTCTACGAAGGCGCTCTATCGGCCTTCGAGGAAGCGGCGTCACCAATGCTGCTGCCACACACATGGAGCAGTGTTCGGCAGTACCTGACGCCACAGAACCTCCTCTCGCTTGAGTTCTGCAGTGATATCCTGCCCGACGAAGAGTCGGTGATTTCAGCGGCCGAACTTGCTGAGATCCTTGGGCTTGTAGGTGAGCTACGTGAAGCCGCACAAAGCGAGACCATCCCAGCCAGCCTCAGAGCCCTCCTACTTCACCACGTTGAGCTCATCGAAAGAGCAGTTGCTGCCTATCCCATCACCGGAGTCAAGGCTCTGAGGGAAGCGGCTCAGACTGGCCTCGGTGAACTCGTTGAGTCAAAGGACGCAGTTGCCGAGCACAGCAACACAGCAGAGGTCTCAAAGCTCGCCAAAGCGTGGAAGAAAGTCGGTGAAGTCGCCGACGGTGCATTGAAGGTCGACAAACTCATCCAAGTGGGCCACAAGGCCTGGAACCTAATCGAGTCCATCTGGAGCAGAGCGGCCTAACGATGTTGATCAACGCGGACACGCAACAGTACGAGGCTGCTCCGCAGCAGTTGTTGCGCGCCGGTCATCGCCGACGTTAGGCATCGGTGGCGAGAAGATGGCTTTTGAACCGCCAATGAGCAACATCCCCTTCTGGAATCTTCGTGAGGAGTTCTACTACGTGAGGGAAATGCTCCACAGCGAAAATTTTGTCGCCGCACTCCACAACCATGAGCGCCCCATAAAAACACCGATACTAGATTGGAACGGCAGCGACGCGGATCTACTTTCGCTATTGGTTCAGCGGGCAGTGCTTGGTGTTGAGTCCTATACAGTCGGCGCGGCTTGGATAAAGCTCAACGAGCTTGGGCGCATGACGACTGAGATGAACAAAAAGGTGCGGAACCCGTTCTCAATTCAAGCCAAGTCAGGAACTGCGTCGGCCTACTACCACCACTTACCGGCGCTGATACACCCGGACCTCAGCGTTGCCGTGGTTGATCCAGAGTTCTGGACTCAGATGAAGGATTTTTACAAGAAAGTGCGCAATCCACTGTTTCATGGCTCTCACTTCGCAAATGGGGACATCCAAAACGCCATCCAGTCCTTCTGGTTCGTTGAGGAACTCTACGCTTGGCTAGATCAGTGGCATAAGTCTGAGTGGGTACCAGGGCAGCGTATGACTCTAGTGTTAAAGGCCAATGCCTAACGAACAAGGTTAGATCGTTCGAAGCCACGATCTGAACCGGTTGTTGGACGAGCCCGGCCCGTCAGCGCGGGGCGTCCACTGCAAATATCTTTATAGAGGTGCCTAGACCCGCTCAATCACCAGCGCAATGCCCTGCCCCACGCCAATGCACATGGTACACAGCGCGTAGTGGCCACCCGTCCTGTGCAACTGGTTAACGGCAGTAGTTACCAGGCGCGCACCTGACGCGCCCAGCGGATGGCCCAACGCAATCGCACCACCGTTGGGGTTGACGCGCGGGTCATCGTCTTGCAAACCCAGCAAGCGCAGCACAGCTAGGGCCTGTGCGGCAAAGGCTTCGTTGAGTTCAATCACATCCATTTGTGCCAGCGTCAAACCGGTCAATGCCAGCACTTTTTGTGTGGCAGGCGCAGGGCCAATGCCCATGATGCGGGGCGGCACGCCTGCGGTTGCCATGCCGACGATGCGGGCGCGCGGTGTGAGGCCGTTGGCTTTTGCAGCAAGCTCATTGGCAATCAACAACGCACAGGCACCATCGTTGACGCCCGAGGCATTGCCCGCCGTGACGCTGCCGTCAAGCCGCACCGCACCTTTGAGTTTTGCCAGAGCCTCCATAGAGGTTTCGCGCGGGTGTTCGTCTTTGCTGACAATGATCGCATCGCCTTTTTTCTGCGGGATGGTCACGGGCGTGAGCTCTGCCTCAAAGTAGCCCGCCTTTTGGGCGGCTACCGCCTTGAGCTGACTCGCTAGGGCCATCTTGTCTTGGTCTTCTCGGCTGATGTTGTAGTCGGCAGCGACGTTCTCGGCGGTCTCGGGCATGGCGTCCACGCCATATTTTTCCTTCATCAGCTTGTTGACAAAGCGCCAGCCGATGGTGGTGTCGTAGATCTGTGCCGCGCGGCTAAAGGCGCTCTCGGCCTTGGCCATGACGAACGGTGCGCGGCTCATGCTTTCCACACCACCTGCAATCATCAGAGTAGCCTCGCCCGCCTTGATGGCGCGTGCCGCTGTGCCTATGGCATCCATGCCCGAGCCGCAAAGCCGGTTGATGGTGGCACCGGGCATTTCATGCGGCAAGCCCGCCAGCAAGCTGGCCATGTGCGCGACGTTGCGGTTGTCTTCACCGGCCTGGTTGACGCAGCCGTAAATCACGTCGGTCACAGCGAGCCAGTCAACATTCGGGTTGCGGGCCATCAGCGCCTTGAGGGGGACCGCGCCAAGGTCATCGGTACGCACGCTGCTGAGTGCGCCACCATAGCGACCAAAGGGGGTGCGGACTGCGTCGCAGATAAAGGCTTGGTTAATAGCTTGATTCATAAAAATCTCCAGAAATTAGATGTTGCTATTTGTTTAAATTGAGATGGGCAAGCCAATGAGCTTTTCCAGCTCGGCATGTTCAAGGCCTGCAACCTTGTCAATCAGTTTGAGGCCTTGCGGCGTGCAAGCCAGCGTAGCCAGCTCGGAATAAATACGTTTGACGCAGCCTATGCCGGTGAGCGGATAGCTGCATTTTTCAACCACCTTGCTCTCGCCTTTTTTGGTCAGCAAATCCATCATCACCCAGGTCTGCTTGGCACCAATGGCCAAGTCCATCGCGCCACCAACCGCCGGGATTGAACCCGGCTCGCCGGTGCTCCAGTTGGCAAGGTCGCCGGTGCTGGAGACCTGAAAGGCACCCAGCACACAGATGTCCAGGTGGCCGCCACGCATCATCGAAAAACCGTCGGCATGGTGAAAAAAGAGCCGCCCTTGAGCAGCGTGACGGGCTGCTTGCTGGCGTTGATGAGGTCGTAGTCTTCTTCGCCCTCAGCGGGTGCCTGGCCCATGCCGAGAATGCCGTTCTCGCTGTGCAGCAGCACCTCACGATCTGCCGGAATGTGGTTGGCCACCAGCGTCGGCATGCCTATGTCGAGATTGACGATGGCACCTTCGTGAATATCTTGCGCGACGCGTGCGGCAACTTCGTCTTTTGTGCGTTTGGTGTAGGTCATTTCAAGCAGCTTTCTTTAGTCCACCAGCCTGCGTTGCCGGGCGCTCAATTTTGACGATGTGATGCACAAAAATGCCAGGGGTCACGATGTGTTCAGGGTTGAGCACGCCCAGCTCCACGATGTCATATACCGTTGCCACGGTTTTCTTCGCCACCATGGCCATCACCGGGCCAAAATTGCGCGCCGCCATGCGATAGGTCAAGTTGCCCCAGCGGTCCCCCTGCTCCGCCTTGATGAGCGCAACGTCACCGTATATGGGCGTTTCCAGCACGTAATGCCTGCCGTTGATCTCGCGCGTTTCCCTAGGTGTTCCGTCGGCGTTTCGGGCCAGCTCGGTGCCGTAACCGGTAGGCGAAAAAAAGGCTCCTATGCCTGCGCCTGCAGCGCGGATTCGCTCGGCAAGGTTGCCTTGCGGCACCAGCTCAAGCTCAAGCTTGCCGCTACGGTAAAGCTCCTCAAATATCTCGTTGTCAGCCTGGCGCGGATAGCTGCAAATGACTTTGCGTACACGCCCCGCCTTGAGCAACTCAGCCAGACCGAACGCCCCGCTCCCCCCGTTGTTGTTGACCACGGTAAGGTCTGCGGCACCCTGGACGATCAGCCCATGAATCAGTTCGTCGGGAACGCCGGCGCTGCCAAAACCGCCGACCAGGATGGTGGCACCGTCCTTGACATCGGCCAGTGCATCGGCAACAGAAGCCGCAATCTTGTTAATCATTTGAGAAGTCACCGTAGGCGCAGTGACAGGTTTTGTCGCTGCCGGATTCTAGTGCTAACCTTCTGCCATGTTCACGCCTTCACAAGCCGATGTGCGCCGTTTTTTTTGTTCTGTCTACGCCAAAGCCAGGGCCAATCAACCCATGGAAGCTATTGAAACCATAGCAGGCCAGTGGCTGGAGGAGCACCCTGAACACTATGCCGATTTTGCAGATGCGGATACTACGCTTGAAAAAATGTATGCCGTTGAAGGTGGAAAGACCAACCCTTTCCTGCACCTCTCAATGCACCTGTCGATCAGCGAACAATGCTCGATTGACCAGCCGCGCGGCATTCGGCAAGCGGTCGAATTGCTGACCGCGCGGCGCAACTCGCTGCACGATGCACACCATGAGGTGATGGACTGCCTGGGCCAGATGGTCTGGGAGAGCCAGCGCGCCGGCCGACCACCCGATGGCGATGCGTATATAGCCTGCGTACAGCGCCGGGCAACAAGAGACTAGCCCCACGGTTGCTCACTTCGTGTAGCGCCCTGCCCCCCGAGAGGGCCGCTGCGCCTGCGGCCCCTGCTTGCGAAGGCATCGCTTCGGCAAATGCACCCACCAATCTTCAGAAAATAAAAAAAGCCGCTATCAGCGGCTTTTTTTCGGGTGCGGGCTTTTTAACGAAACTTGGCCTGCGGAATCGTTTTGAGTTCTCCGTCAAGCGAAGAAAGGTAGCCAGCGAGCTGTTTTAGTTCTGCATTGGTGTACTGCTTGACCATGGTGCCCATGATGGCGTTGCCACGACCAACCTTGGGGTTGTTTTCAGTCTTGTAGGCTTTCAATGCCACAAACAGGTAATCGGCATGCTGCCCGGCGATCTTGGGGTAGCTGGGGTCAATCGGTTTGCTGAAATTGGCACCATGGCAGGATGCGCAATTGGCCTTGTTCAGCAGTGCGGCCACTTCAGCGCTGGGCGCTTTGACCGTTCTGGCTGCCGGAGCCGCGCCTTCGGTGGCACCATGGACGCTGTAATACGCGGCCATATCTGCGATGTCCTGGTCGTTCAGCGTCTCAGCGATGCCACGCATCGTGGGGTGCTTGCGTTCGCCTTTTTTATAGGCATGCAGGGCCGCGTCAATGTATTTGGCGCTCTGCCCCGAAATCATCGGAACCTTGTACACCTCGGGGAAGCTGGCCTGGTAACCCTTGATGCCGTGGCAGCCAATACACATGGCGATTTTTGATTCGCCGGCCTTGATGTCACCTTTGACCTCCTGGGCAAGGGCTGGGGCCGTCACGAATGAGACAGCTACGGCGAATATCGTGGTGAACAGCTTGCTCATTTTGCGCGCACAATTAGATGTGGAACACGTGAGGGAACAGTCTTGCGACAAGC
>JBKJOH010000011.1:0-8080 GCA_046593295.1 Polaromonas sp.
CGCCGATGCCCAGACCCTGGAGAGCGTCGTCGTGACGGCCACGCGCGCCGAGCAGCGCAGCTTTGATGCACCGGGCGCCATTGCGTCGGTGGACCGCGAAACGATCGAGGGTGCCGGGCCGCAAGTCAATCTCTCCGAGTCACTGAACCGCATTCCTGGCCTCACCATCCTCAACCGCCAGAACTACGCACAAGACCTGCAGATTTCGATCCGCGGCTTCGGCTCACGCTCTGCGTTCGGCATCCGGGGCATCCGGCTGCTCATCGACGGGATTCCGGCCACCACGCCCGACGGCCAGGGGCAGGGTTCGTCGATCAGCCTGACATCGACCGACCGCATTGAGGTGCTGCGCGGCCCGTTGGCCCAGATGTACGGCAACTCAGCGGGCGGCGTGATCCAGGCCTTCACCCGTGATGCGCCCGAGACACCCGAATTTCTCAGCCAGATATACACCGGCTCTTACGGCCTGCGCCGGACCGACTGGCAATACGCGGGCCGGGTTGGCCGCTACAGCCTGGTGGCAGACTACAGCACCTTTGACATTGACGGCTACCGTGCCAACAGCAAGACCGAACGCAAGCAGTTCAATGGCAAGCTGAGCTTCGAGCCGAACGAGCAGACCCGGGTCAATGTGGTGTTCAACCGCTTCGACATGCCGCTGGCGCAGGACCCGCTGGGGCTCGACGCGAAGCAGTTGGCTGACAATCCGCAGCAAGCCGGCACCAATGCCATCAGCCGACGGGTGCGCAAGATCACGCTGCAAAACCAGCTCGGAACGTCGGTGAAATACACGCTGGATACCGACCGCTCCTTGACCGCACGGGCTTATTACGGCACCCGTGAAAACCTGCAGTACCAGGTCGGGGTTCCTGGCGTTACCCCGAATGGCGCGTGGGTAAGTTTGAATCGGGACTACTACGGCGCCGGCCTACAGTACAACCAACAGACACGCATCGGTGGCAGGCCAGTGGCGCTGCTGGCCGGCTATGAGTTCGACTACTCCAAGGAGCGGCGCCAGAGCGGGGCAGCAACCCTCGGAGAGAAAACATCGCTCACGCGCAACGAAGACAACGTGGCGCAAAACAGCGACTTCTTCGTACAGGCTACCACGCTGACGACGGACAAGCTGTCGGTGATCACCGGGCTGCGCTCCAGCAACGTGCGGTTTAGCAGTGCGGACTTTTATCTCTCCGATGGGAATGGCTCGGGCTCGGTGCGCTACAGCGCGATCAATCCAGTCCTCGGGCTCACCTACCATGTCACCGACAACCTCAACCTGTATGCCAATTACGGCCAGGGCCTGGAGACGCCAACGCTGGCCGAAGTGGCCTACACCGACAGCGGCGGCCCCACGCCTGCGGCGCGCTTCAACCCCCGCCTGAATGCCTCCAGAAGCCAGCACTACGAGCTGGGTGCCAAATGGCTGCCCACACCGCAAAGTCGGCTGGATTTCAACCTGTTCCAAGTCAGATCGACCGACGAGATCGTGGTGTCCACCAACAGTGGCGGACAGGCTGCGTTCAAGAACGCGCCGGGCACCAGCCGCACCGGGGTGGAGCTCGCCGGCAGCACGCTGCTGAGTCCCCACATCCGTGCCACGCTGGCGGCCTCCTGGATCGACGCCGCGTTTTCCCAGGCATACACCAGCAGCACGGGTAATGTGGCGGCGGGCAACAAGCTGCCTGGCATCCCGCAGAGCTTTGTCTTCTCGGAGCTGTTGTGGTCCAGCCAGACCTTAGTCGCTGTGAAGACGCGAACCAGCCTGGGCACCCGGGCCGGACTTGAACTCACCAGCGCCGGCAGGATGTTTGCCAATGATGTGAACACGGCACCTGTCGATGGCTACACCACGCTCAATGCCAAGCTCAGCCAGGGCTGGGCCGTGGGACCAGCTTTGCTGACGGCTTATGGCCGTATCGACAACCTGACCGACAAGCGTTATGTGGGTTCGGTGATCGTGAACCAGGCGAGCAGTCGGTTTTACGAGCCCGCGCCCGGTCGTAACTGGACGCTGGGATTACGGTTGACGCTGCCGCTGTAATGGCACCGCGCTATTTTTTCTGCGCAAACACCTTCGAACGCAAGGCCAGCAGGTCGAGCACACGCAGGCCGCCGTACTCCACCCGAATCACACCTTGGGCATCCAGCGAGGTGAGCGACTCGTTCACGCACTGGCGTGACAGCCCCACCAGGTAGGCCAGTTCCTGCTGTGTAATGCGCAGCACATCGCCAACGCCCGAGTAAAGCACCGGATTGAACAGCGCGGCCAGGCTGCGTGCCACACGCAGGTCGGGGTTGTTCATCCGGTCGATCTCGCGCGCGGCGATGAACCGGCTTGGTGCTCGATGAAGGCGTGATTGTCGAAATCGTTCGGCCCGGCACTGGCGACCCGGTGGCTGAAGGCGAAGTCGGCGAGCTGGTCGTCACCACGCTCAACCCCGACTACCCGCTGATTCGTTTTGGCACCGGCGATTTGTCAGCGGTATTGCATGGCAACTGCCCGACTGGCCGCACCAATACGCGCATCAAGGGCTGGATGGGCCGCGCCGACCAGACCGTCAAGATCAGGGGCCTGTTTGTGCATCCGGGGCAGGTGGCGACGATTGCACGGCGTTTTCCGGAAGTACACAAGGCCAGGCTGGTAGTCAGCGGCGAGATGGCCAACGATGCCATGCTTTTTCAGGTCGAGGTGTCATCCACCATTGCGGGGCTGGACCAGCGGATCAGCGAGGCGATTCGTGATGTCACCAAACTGCGCTGCACGGTAGAACTCGTAGCCCCCGGCAGCCTGCCCAACGACGGCAAGGTCATAGAGGACGCGCGCAGCTACAAGTAGCGCTCATTGGATTTCACTTACGTAGTTTCCACGATATTTTTACTACGAGTAAACCTTAAAATTTCAGGGTTCACTACAAGGAGACGCTTATGAAACGCCTATTGATTCTGGCTGTAGCTGCGGCGACATTTTTCGCCAACGCGGAAACATTCCCGACCGGGAAACCCATCACTTTTGTCGTACCTTTTGCGGCAGGCGGCCCAACCGACCGCGTTGCACGCGACTTGGCCGAGGCCATGCGCAAGCCTTTGGGCGGTGTGACCATCGTCGTTGACAACGCGGCAGGCGCGGGCGGCTCCATTGGTGCCAACAAGGTGGCCAAAGCCACTGCAGACGGTTACACGCTGCTGTTGCACCACATCGGAATGTCCACCATGCCCGGCCTGGTTCGCAACTTACCCTTCAAGGTAGAAAGCGATTTTGAATACTTAGGGCTGGTTAACGATGTGCCCATGACGCTCATCAGCAAACCATCCATCCCCGGTAGCACCTACAAAGAGCTCGCCACCTGGATCACCGTCAATAAAACAAAAATCAATCTGGGTAACGCCGGTATTGGTTCGGCCTCGCACCTGTGCGGCCTGCTGTACCAGACGGCTCTGCAAATTGACATGACGACGGTGCCTTACAAAGGCACGGCACCCGCCATGACAGATTTGATCGGCGGCCAGATCGACCTGATGTGTGACCAAACCACCAACACGACCAGCCAGATTGAAGCCAAAAAGGTCAAGGCGTTTGCAGTCACCACCGCCAAGCGCATCAACACGCCAGTGCTCAAAGACATTCCAACGCTGCAAGAGTCGGGCGTGAAGAATTTCGAAGTCACCATCTGGCACGGCCTGTACGCACCCAAAGGCACACCGCCTGATGTACTGAAAAAACTCAATGATGCTTTGAAGGTCGCACTCAAAGATCCTGACTTCATCAAGAAGCAGGAAGGCCTAGGCGCGCTGGTTGTCAATGACAAGCGCGTGGAGCCTGCCGAGCACAAAAAATTTGTAGCTGCTGAAATTGCAAAATGGGGCCCCATCATCAAGGCGGCTGGTGTGTACGCAGAATAAAAACCGCTCACGGACTCAAAGCAAACCAAACCGCCTGCGCTGCAAAGCCAGTGCGGCTTTTTTCATGCCCGGATTTACCCTCTTGAAGCAGCGTCAGGAGGCAGGTATCTTTGACCTCAACCAATTTACCGGAGACAACCCAGATGCTTTGCTTTAATCGTCGCCTGAGCCTCATCAGCGCAGCACTTTCAATGGCGGCCTTCATTGGCTTGCCAGTAGCTGCACAAAACGCCTAGCCTACCAAGCCAGTGGAAATCGTCGTGCCCTTTGCCCCCGGTGGTACGACAGATATCCTGGCCCGCGTCATGGCCCCCGAACTGTCCAAAGCTTTCGGCCAACAGTTTGTGGTTGAAAACCGTGCCGGTGCAGGCGGCAACATTGGTGCCGATGCCGTCGCCAAATCAGCGCCTGACGGCTACACGCTGCTGATGGGCACCGTCGGCACGCATGGCATCAACAAGGCGCTCTTTAGCAAGCTTAATTTTGACCCGCAAAAAGACTTCGTGCCCATCACGCTGGTGGCGGGCGTGCCCAATGTAATGATCGTCAACACTGAAAAAGCCAAGGCGGCAGGCATCAACAATGTGGCCGATTTTATTCGCGTCGCCAAGGCTAACCCCGGCAAATTCAACATAGCTTCCAGCGGCAATGGCACGTCCATCCACCTGGCGGGCGAACTGTTCAAAACCATGAGTGCTACCTACATGACGCACTTCCCCTACACCGGCTCTGGCCCCGCACTGCTGGCCATGGTGGGGGGGCGACATGGACGTGATGTTTGACAACCTGCCGTCTTCGATGCAACTCATCAAATCAGGCAAGCTCAAGGCGCTTGCCGTGACAAGCTCAGAGCGCTCTGCCGCTCTGCCTGATGTGCCCACCGTCGAGCAGGCTGGTGGTCCTGCACTCAAGGGCTTCGATGCCAGCTCCTGGTTTGGTTTGCTGGCCCCGGCAGGCACGCCGCTTGAGATCGTCAACCGCATTCAGCAGGAAGTTGCCAAGTCACTGAACACGCCAGCCATCAAGGAGAAGTTGCTGGCGCAAGGCGCAATACTCGGTGGCAACACGCCGCAGCAGTTCACGGCATTCATCAATGCCGAGCATGTGAAATGGGCGAAGGTTGTGAAAGCGTCTGGCGCCAAGGTCGATTAAGGCCGTGCGCCGCGAAGGGCCGCCCCGAGCAAGTACAGCCTCCTCGGGGGGGCATCCTTCGACAGGCTCAGGACGAACGGAACGCAGCAAGCGTGGGGGCCAATTTCACCGCCGGGCCGACCCAAGGAAAAATGCGCCCCCTCGGGGGCAGAGAGTTACACGCAGTGAACGAACGTGGGGGCGATATTCTTCAGACACCCCAGACAACATCGTCGCCCGCCTCCTGGTTTCGCTTGAGCATGTCGATAAACGGCATGGCACGCTGGCGCAACCACAGGTCATCGCCGGGTACTGCATCTGCATCTTTATCGCCCGACCCATCGTGAGACGCTTCATGCGCAATGGCAGCCTCAAGCGCGGCAATGGCACCCAGCATCTGTTCGGCCAGGATGATGCCCTTGGCCTCAGCGTCCTTGCCAATGATTTCAAGTATCTTGCGCCCATTGGCTTCCAGCATGATGACATCGCCCGCGTTTTTTGATTTGAATTTGTAAAGCATGGTGGTCTCTCCAGTTGTTACCCGATGCTTCATTATGGGGGGCTTTGCAGGCGTATCGTGTAGGCGTGATTCCACGAATTGGCAAGATTTGACATTAGGCAAAATACCCGCATCATGCAAACACCCATCAACACCTTCAAACAAGCCCTACAGCAGCAACGCACGCAGATTGGCCTGTGGCTTGGTCTGGCTGACCCGTACTGCGCTGAAATACTGGCCGGCACGGGCTATGACTGGCTGCTAATCGACGGCGAACATGCGCCCAACGATGTGCGCTCCGTGCTTGGGCAACTGCAAGGCATAGCAAGCGCTACGGCCGCCTTCCCCGGCACGCCTGCAGTTTCGCAATCAGTGGTCAGGCTGCCGCACGGTGATACCGCGCTCATCAAACAATACCTCGACATCGGCGCGCAGACCCTGCTGGTGCCCATGGTTGACACCGCAGAGCAGGCTGCGCAACTGGTTCGCGCCATGCGTTACCCGCCCGCAGGCGTGCGCGGCATGGGCGCGGCGCTGGCGCGGGCATCACGCTGGCAAAGCTACCCCAACTACGTGCATGAAGCCAACGAGCAGATGTGCTTGCTGGTGCAGGCAGAGACCGCTCTGGCCATGAAGAACCTCGATGCGATTGCGGCTACACCGGGTGTCGATGGTGTCTTCATCGGGCCGGCGGATCTGTCTGCATCCATGGGCTACCCCGGCAACCTGAGTCATCCGGCGGTGCTGGCCGCGATTGACGATGGCATCGCCCGGATTCTTTCAGCCGGCAAGGCACCGGGCATACTTTCAGGCAATGAAGAACAGGCCCGCAAATGGCTGAACGCCGGGGCGCTGTTTGTAGCCGTCGGGATTGACACCCAGCTTTTAAGCGCAGCGGCCAAAACGCTGCTGGGCAGATTCAAGCCTCAAGGCAGGCTGTAGCCGTTGCCAAGGCCATGAATTAGCTGAAGACTGCTTCCGGCAAGCATTTTTTAACCTATTTTTACCTTATTTTATGGCTGTAGCCCAATAGATACGGGCGTGACCAGCTATTAAATACATAGTAACTCCAATCTCACAATTGCAGCCCCTTACCCGCCCACCATCCTGCAGGTCAAGCAAAATACAAGCATGTTCAATATCGCCACCGTTCAAAAACCTGCCGTCCAGAGCCTGAGCCAGGACGGCCTCAGCCTGCTGCCCCCATCAGAGCTGATCACGACCCTGAAGCTGCCCGTAGCCAGCTGGACGCAAGACTGGCAAGCCTTGACCAGTTCATGGAACCGGCTGCAGCCCGATGCGCATCTGAAAGACGGTGGCCACTACCGCAAACGCCGCCACGCCTGCTTTGTGCAAGACACGGCAAGTGGGCAACTGGTGCAGACCCCGCATCGCGCGCACTGGCAGCCAACCGACTACAACGCGCTGCACGGCGGTTTTGAGCGCTGGTTTGACCCGGTGGAGCCTGAAGTCGCCAACGCTGCTGCATGGACGCAATTGCTGACCGCTTTTGGCAAGCTGTTCAGCCAGGTGCAAGCCGTGCCGCACTGGTACATCGAGGCGCACCAGTTCCGCATTGACACGGCGGGCGGTGCCGGTCGGCCAACAGCTGAAGGCGCGCACCGTGACGGCGTGAATTTTGTCGTAGTGCTAATGGTCGGCAGGCAGCGCGTCAAGGGTGGTGAGACCCGTGTCTTTGATGCCAACGGCCCGCATGGTGTGCGCTTTTTGATGCAGGAGCCATTGACAACCCTGCTGCTCGATGACGCGCGCGTGATTCACGAAACCACCCCCATCCTGCCGCTGGACGAGCATGACAGCAGTGGTTTTCGCGATACGCTGGTGCTGACTTACCGCGCGGACGGGTTCCAGGCACCTTGAGCTATTGATCCATTGAGCGGATAACCGCGCTCTTTCCCAATACCCAAAGATGTTTGGGCGTGACAAGATACTAAATTAATAGCAAATAAAAACCAGGACTTCATATGGACATGGAAGAGCGCGCACGCAGCGACCACCACCAGACCTTGCGGCTGTGGCTGCGCCTGCTGACCTGCACACAGCTGGTTGAAAAGCAGGTGCGCAGCCAGTTGCGCGAGCAGTGGGGCACCACGCTGCCGCGCTTCGATTTAATGGCGCAGCTTGAGCGCAACCCCGACGGGCTGAAGATGAACGAGCTGTCGCGCCGCATGATGGTCACTGGCGGCAACGTCACCGGCATCACCGATCAGCTGGTGACTGAAGGCCTGGTCGGGCGCCTGGATGTCGAAGGTGACCGCCGCGCCTACCGTGTGCGGCTAACGACGGCGGGCCGCAAACTGTTTATTGAAATGGCACGCCAGCATGAGGCCTGGATAGTCGCTTCGTTTGAAGGACTCTCCACACGCGAGGTTGAGTCGCTGCACAAGTTGCTGGGCAAGGTCAAGCAACACCAAATTGCCAGCCACAGCGCTGGTCAAGCAAGCAAGATGGAGCAAACGGAAAACATATGAAGCACTACATAGGTAAGCGCCCGGGTTCTGTCGCAGTAAGCCATGCTTGACAATATCG
>JBKJOH010000240.1:0-4475 GCA_046593295.1 Polaromonas sp.
AGTCATGGCGAGTAAAGCGCGCTACGCTTTAAGCCCCGTCACAGGTAAAAAGCACCAGTTGCGGGTACACATGAATGCGCTGGGTTTGCCGATCATGAATGACCGTATGTACCCGCCTGTCGCCAACACACCCGATGACGACTTCAGCACGCCGCTGCAATTGCTGGCCAAGTCGATCGCATTTACCGATCCGGTAACAGGCCAACAAAGGCAGTTTGAAAGCCGGCTAAATTTAAGCTGGACGCACGGCAACTGATTTGATGCGAAAATGCTAAAATGACGCGTTAACATCAAATTTAGTCCATTCAATTTAGGAGCCTCATCATGCGAACCACCCTTGCCTTAGCCGACGACGTTGCGTTGATTGCACGCCAGTGTGCAGCCCGCGACCATGTGTCTTTGGGTGAGGCCATCTCACGCCTCGTACGCGACGGCTACCGCGCGCAAACCCAACGCCCTGCCACGCAGAGCAAACTTAAAAGCCGTTATTCAGTGCTGCCCATGCGCGGTGAAATCATCACTTCAGAGCATGTGCGTCGCTTGATGGATGAAGAAGGCATTTGAATGACACGGCTACTGCTTGACGTGAATGTATGGGTTGCTTTGTTTGACGATGCCCATATTCACAACGCACAAGCGTTGACGCTTTTTAGCCAGCGCAAACTTCAAATTGCAACTTGTGCGCTGACTGAAAATGGCGTGCTGCGCATACTTAATTTACCCGGCTACGCCAAACGCGCACCACCCGGTTTTAATGCCGTCAAACAAAAGCTGGCACTGGCCTGTAGCGATGTAGACCATGAGTTTTGGCCTTGCGACCTAAGCCTGCGTGATGATGCTATTTTGAATTGGCCACGCATCATGGGGCATAACCAGATCACAGATGCCTACCTACTGGCGCTGGCGGTCAACAAGGGCGGCGCATTGGCAACTTTTGACCACCGCGTGGCCCTTAGCAGTGTAGTGGGCGCACAGCCTAAACATTTGAAACTTCTTTGAGTACAAAAAACCGTCGCCATCAAACGTACGCCATGTTTAGCTCCCACTCACCTCAATTCATCAACCTCTGCGAGGCCAGCGCTTTGCCCAACGTCGAACTGCAAGAGCTGGCCCTCGGGCTATGCGCAGCGCAGGCGGTGGTACAACCCAAGTATTTTTACGATGCGCTGGGCTCCAAATTATTTGAGGCCATCACTGCGCTTGACGAGTACTACCCGACCCGCGTTGAGGCCAGTATTTTTGAGTCTGCCCACGACGAGATGGCTGCGGCCCTGCAACAGCACGGCATCCACAAGCCCTGCCTGATTGACCTGGGCGCCGGCAACTGCGCCAAGGCTGCGTATTTGATGCCGCACTTGCTACCCAGCCAGTACGTGCCGGTCGATATCTCGGTTGATTTTTTGCGTGATGCTGCCGAGCAATTACAAAAAACTTTTACAGCGCTCGACATTGTGGGCGTGGGCATGGACTTTTCAAGCGGGCTTGAATTGCCGAAAGAAGTGCAGCGCGAGGGCCGTGTGTTTTTCTACCCCGGCTCCAGCTTGGGCAACTTTGCGCCAACTCAGGCACTGGAATTTTTACAACGCATCGCAAACCCGGCCCAGGGCAACGCACGCGGCCTGCTGCTGGGTATTGACCTGGTGAAAGACAGCCCAACGCTGCAAGCCGCTTACGACGACGCACTGGGCGTGACCGCCGCTTTCAACAAAAACATGCTGCTCAACATCAACCGCTTGTTGGGCGCAAACTTTGATGTTCGGCAGTGGCAGCATGTGGCGCTGTTCAATGAAGCCGAGTCACGCATTGAGATGCACTTGGAGGCCAGATGCGACCTCAGCGTCAGTTGGCAAAAACATCAGTATCAGCATCAGCGTCACTTCAAAATCGGTGAGCGCATTCACACCGAGTCTTCGTACAAATACACGCTGGATGACATGACCGATTTGCTCAAGCAGGCCGGTTTCAAACAGGTGAAGTGCTGGACAGACCCGAAAAGCTGGTTTGCAGTGTTCTGGGCGGCGGTTTAGGCTTGAAAACGCGAATTGAGTGATTTTTTTGCCATTTTTGATGGCTAAAAGTTGCCGTAGCCCAATGAATACGGGCGTGACCAGCTACTGAATTAATAGCAGCATCAAACCCGCTCAGTGACCCAGCCCTGCACAGATGCCAGCGCCTCAGCGACTTTCGACGCATCGGTGCCACCCGCCATCGCCATGTCAGCCTTGCCGCCGCCCTTGCCGCCCACTTGGTTAGCCACAAAGTTGACCAACTCGCCGGCCTTGACCTTGCCCACGCTGTCGCTCGTCACGCCCGCTGCGATTTGCACCTTGCCGCCATCGACTGCTGCCAGCACGATGACAGCCGTTTTCAGCTTGTCTTTGAGCTTGTCCATGGTGTCGCGCAAGGTCTTGGCATCAGCGCCTTCCAGCTTCGCAGCCAGCACCTTGATGCCCTTGACATCAACCGCTTGCGCTATCAGCTCATCGCCCTGCGATGAAGCCAATTTGCCCTTGAGCGCAGCAATCTCTTTTTCTAGAGCGGGTATCTGCTTACGCAACTGAAATGCTTTCTCGTAAAGCGTCGTTGGGTTCGAATTAAGCATCTCAGCAACCTCAATAATCAGCAACTGTTGATTGCGAGTCCACTCCAGCGTGTTAAATCCAGTAATCGCCTCAACCCGGCGCACACCAGCAGCCACGCCGCTCTCGGCGACGATTTTGAACAGGCCAATGTCGCCCGTGCGGCCCACATGCACACCGCCGCACAGCTCTTTGCTCGAACCTATCGTCAGCACGCGAACCGTCTCGCCATACTTTTCACCAAACAGCATCATGGCGCCGGTTTTTTGCGCGGCCTCCATGTCCATCACGCTGGCGTCGGTTGCCACGTTCGACAGTATCTCGGCATTCACACGCGCTTCAATCTCACGGATTTGATCGGCCGTCACGGGCGCGTTGTGCGCAAAGTCAAAGCGGGTGCGCTCGGCATTCACGAGCGAGCCCTTTTGCTGAACGTGCTCGCCCAGCACCTCGCGCAAGGCCTTGTGCATTAAGTGCGTGGCACTGTGGTTGCGCACCGTGGCAGCGCGCACGGCGGTGTTGACCTGCGCCGTGATGGTGTCGCCGACCTTGAGCGTGCCTTCGGACTGCGTGCCGTGATGGCCGAATACATCGGCTTTGATTTTCAGGGTGTCGTCAACGACGAACGAAGCACCCTCACCCCTGCCCTCTCCCGCAAGCGAGAGAGGGAGTAAAACCGGACTTGCTCCCTCGCCCCGCTGGGGAGAGGGTTGGGGTGAGGGGCTAACGGCGGTCAAACGCCCCGAGTCACCAATCTGCCCGCCGCTCTCTGCATAAAACGGCGTGGTATTCAAAACCACAACGCCGTTTTGCCCAGCATTGAGTTGCTGCACCGCTGCACCTTCGGCGTAAAGCGCGACAACTTTTGCAGGCGCTTCAAGCAATTCATAACCGGTAAACGCATTGCCTTCGCCGGTGTATTCCAGCGCCCTGTCCATCTTGAACTTGCCTGCTGCGCGGGCTTGATTTTTTTGTTTATCCATGGCAGCGTTGAAACCGTCAAGATCAACTTCAAATCCACGCTCACGACATACGTCTTGAGTTAAGTCAACTGGGAAGCCGTAGGTGTCATGAAGGCTAAAGGCGAGCGCTCCATCGACTAGAAGTGGAAGAACAGTTCGGTTCCGCGACACGTTACCGCTTTCCATTTCTCTTTTCACCATTTCGATACGTGAAAGCTCAATTGCCCTGAAATAGCCCTCAAGGGACTCCATGCCTATGGCAAGCGTCTCAAAAAACCGCTCTTCCTCAACCCGCAGTACCTCGGTAATGCGCTTCTCATCCGTCTTTAAACGCGGATACGCATCGCCCATCAAACGGACCAAATCAGCCACCAGCTTGTGAAAAAACGGTGTCTTCTTGCCCAGCTTGTAGCCATGGCGAATCGCGCGGCGGATGATGCGGCGCTGCACGTAGCCACGACCTTCGTTCGATGGGTTAACGCCGTCGCTGACTAAAAATGCGGTGGCGCGAATGTGGTCGGCAATCACGCGCAGGCTCTTGTTGTTTAGGTCTTTCTCGCCAGTTTCGCGCGATGCGGCCTTGATAAGCGCATCAAAAATATCAATCTCGTAGTTGCTGTGAACATGCTGCAAGATGGCGGCCAGGCGCTCCAAGCCCATGCCAGTGTCTACACACGGCGCGGGCAGTTTGACCAGGCTGCCATCGGGCTGCATGTCGAACTGCATGAAGACGTGGTTCCAGATTTCAATGAAGCGGTCGCCGTCTTCACCCGGGCTGCCAGGGGGGCCGCCCGGAATGTGCTCGCCGTGGTCGTAGAAAATTTCTGAGCATGGGCCGCACGGCCCGGTATCTGCCATCATCCAGAAGTTATCGGATGCGTATTTTTTGCCCTTGTTGTCGCCAATGCGCACGATGCGGTCTGCGGGTAAACCG
>JBKJOH010000259.1:0-3785 GCA_046593295.1 Polaromonas sp.
ACCGACCTGCACATGCCCGACATGGACGGTTTAGCGTTTGCGCAGCAAGTGCGCAAGCTACGGGCCGACCTGCATGGCGCAAGCTGCCTGACGACAGCAGTGCCATCGGCAGGTCGGCCCGTAGCTTGCGCACTTGCTGCGCAAACGCTAAACCGTCCATGTCGGGCATGTGCAGGTCGGTAATGAGCAGGTCAAATTGTTCGCCTGTGCGCAATACTTTGAGCGCCTCTTCGGGTGACAAATAGGTGCGCGGCTCCATGCCCCAGCGTTTGGCTTGCAGGCTGAGTATGCGCAAATTGGTGGCGTTGTCGTCGACCAATAAAACGCGTTTGCCTTTTAGATCATCGGGTTTGCTCAGCGGCGCGGCCTCAATGGCAGGTGCTGCTTGCGTCAGCAGGGTGAAATAAAAGCGGGTGCCTCGCCCAAACTGGCTTTCAACTTTTAACTCTCCACCCATGGCTTCGACCAAGCGTTTGTAAATAATCAGGCCAAGGCCGGTGCCACCATACCTGCGTGAGGTGCTCGAATCAACCTGTGAAAACGCTTTGAACAAGCGCGACACGCCCGCTGGCGCAATGCCAATGCCGGTGTCTGTGACGCTGAACTCCAGCGTCATGGGGTTGTCAGAATGGTCTTTTCGCTTGACCTGCACCAACACCTCACCCGCCTCGGTAAATTTTAAAGCGTTAGAGATTAAATTCGTCAGCACCTGGCGCAGCCGCGTCAGGTCGCCAATAATCCAGCGCGGCACGTCGGGCTCGATGATGTAGAGCAAATCGAGCCGCTTCTCCTGCGCCTTGAGTGCCAGCAAATCAATGCTGCCCTCTAAGGCCTCTTGCAAGTCAAACGCTTGTTGCTCAAGCTCCATCTTGCCGGACTCAATCTTGGAATAATCCAGAATGTCATTGATGACCACCATCAGGCTCTCGCCGCTGGATCGAATTACTTCAGTGAACTCGCGCTGGTCTTTGCTCAGCGGCATCTCTAACAGCAGGCTGGTCATGCCAATCACACCATTCATGGGCGTGCGAATCTCGTGGCTCATGGTGGCCAAAAATGATGACTTGGCGCGTGCCAGTTGTTCTGCGGCTTGCGCGGTTTCTTGCAACGAGCGCTCGTAGATTTTTTGTGCCGTGACATCGCGACCCACGCTCATATAGCCCAGCATTCGCCGCTGTCAGAACGCATGGCATTGACGGTGATGGCAGCCACGAACGTGCTGCCGTCTTTGCGAACGTAAGTCCATTCGGTTTCACGGCCGAGTACCGACTCGTTGATCAAAACGGAGGCATCTGGAACCAAGCGGCCTAGCCGCGCAGACATGTCGGCTGCGCGTTGCTTGACCTGCTCCGGGTCGAGAAAAAGGGTGGCCATTTTTTTACCCAAAATTTCGCTGGCCGAGTAGCCCAGCAAATGCTCGGCCCCTTTGTTAAATACCACGCACTCGCGATTGGCATCGATGGCCATGATGCTCATGTCGGACACCGAGTCAAGCACCAGCGCCAATTGCGATTTACTTTGCTGCAAAGCCAGCTCGGCTGTTTTGCGATGCGTGATGTCGCGGTTGGTTCCCAGCGCCCGCGTGGGCTCGCCGTTGGCATCACGCTCCACAATTTTGCCCTCGCTGCGAATCCATAGCGTGCTGCCGTCGAATTTTGTGACGCGGTGCTCGGTGGCGTAAGCCGGCGTAATGCCCCGTAGCGTCGCCAAAAAGGCCGCCACGACCAGCGACTGGTCTTGCAAGGGCACCTTATCGCCAAGCGCCGTGAAGGTGGTTTTGGTGGGCATCAAGGGGCCACCCAGCATTTCAGACCAAGTTTCTGACAGGTACAGCGCGTCGGTGGTGATGTCGTAGTCCCACAGACTCAAGCGCGAGGCCGCCAGTGCGCGCTGCAACTGCTCTTCGCTGGCGCGTATCTTGGCATCTGCCTGCTTGCGCGCCGTGATGTCGGTGTAAGTGCGCATAAAACCACCGTCGGGCATCAACGCACCTTGAATTTCAAGAATGCGCCCGTCGCGCCGCACTTGCTCAACGCGCTGTTTGGGGTACTTGAAGGATTGCTCAAGCACCATCGCAATAGCTACAGCGGGGTCTTGTTGGCCGTATTCACCGCGCGCAGCACTGTTGCGCAGCAAGTCTTCAAAATGCACCGTTGGTTGCTCGAACAAAGACGGCGGATACCCCAGCATGTCTACAAACCGTTGGTTGTACGACACCAAAAACAGATTTTTATCAAACACGCCGAGGCCTGAGGGAATGGTCTCTATGACGGTTTGCAAAGCCCGGTTGCTCTGCCGGGCGGCAATGTCGATGGTGTGGTTGTGGTTGATGGCCGGGCTATTGGCCTCGGTACGTCTTTGGCCGTCATCGGGCGCGCTCTGGTGTACGACCAGCCAGAGCCTGCCGCGAGTGTCCAGCAAGGGCAGTACCAGCGTTTGAGAGATCAGCACCCGGTGCTGCTCGTCGGCGTATTGCTCAAGGTACACCGGCCGCTGCTGGCGCTTGACTTCGGCGTAGCAAGTGGCGAGCAATTTGTCACCCGCGCTTGAAAACTCAGACGCCCTATGCCCTGTCATGTCATGCGTGGGGCGGTGCTTGATAGCGCTGCCGTAGTGCATGTAGAAAAAGTTCTTGCCCTGCGCGTACAGCACCATCAGTTGCGAGGCAAAGAGGCTGTTTCTGTCAATGGCAAAGTGTTCTGCTGCTGGAGGGTAGCCGCGCACTTTTGGCAGCCGGGCCCAGCTGTCAAACCACGCTTGCGCCGCAGAGTTGTCAGCATTGGCAATATTAGAAATTGCCGCCGCAATGTTTGTCCAGATTTTGTGATGCGAAGTCATGCGTGCTCGCCAGTCGCTCTACTTGGTGACACTGGTGAGCTCGACCACTTCAAGCGGTGTTCCCGATTGGCGCAGTTGCAGCTTGGCACGTCGGCCGATGTTGATGCTGTCTTGCCTTAAGCCGGATAGCGCCTGCGTGCTGGCCGTCACGGGCCAGCCACCGCCGCGCGCTTGCTCGTGTAGCAACAGCGCCAGGTTAACCGTGTTGCCCAAGGCCAGCGCCATGGGTGGCGCAACACTGAGTGGATCGGTCAGCTTGGCAATCGTCACTGGGCCTGTATGTAAGGCCACGCGCACGTCAAAGGGGGGCAACTTGCGCTGGGCGTAAGTCACTTTCAGGTGCTGGCCAATTAGCCCCACCGAGTCCACCAGGCCAAAGGCCGCGCGAATAGCGTTAAACCGATGCGTAGCGGTGACGGTTTTTTTAGAATCGTGAAAAACGGCCAGCAGCCGCTCGCCTACAAGCTGTATGTGCTGCGCACTGAACAGATTAAGCGTGTCGCCCGCGCTGCGGTAGGCGCGCTTGACGATGTCAGTCAGTTCGGCATTGGACAAAAGCGCTGGCAGCTCCGGGCTTATCAGCTCAACGACCAGCACCGTAGCGCTGTCATGGGCGGCATCTTTTTCATTGTCCAGAGTGCTTGACCAGCGCCCGTTGAGCTCCTCAAACAAACGCTTTTCGTAGCGTTCGGCGAGCGAGTCTTTTTGCGTGCTCAAGGCCGTGTTGACGGCCATGCGTTGCAGTTTTTCATCTATCTTGCGCTTATAAAGTTGCGCCTTGACGGCATTGGCTAGGTCGGCAGGCCGAAACGGCTTGACCAGATAGTCGTCAGCCCCTGCGGTCATACCGATACGCATGTGCGCACGTTCGGCCAGCGAGGTCAGCAGGATCACCGGCGTGGCAGCAATATCAGGCTCTTGCCTTAGCCGGGCGATCATCGCAAAAC
>JBKJOH010000347.1:0-9367 GCA_046593295.1 Polaromonas sp.
TTTCGGGCGAATTGCCGCGTTGCGCGGTGCTCGCAATCCTCATGTACCTGAAGTACATTGCGGTTGCTGCGCTCCGTGCGCCTTGCACTTCATCCCGAAAATCTGAATTTCTAGAAGTACCCTTGACTGATTATTTGACCCGCTTGAGTGAGGGCCGGCCAGCCTGCTTCGGTTTCGGTGGCTCTGGCGGCTCCAGGTCACTATCACCCGAGCTGGCGTGGCCTTCTACAGGCACCAGTTGCACGATTTTGCTGTCGGCAGCGTGTACGCCCGGCCTGGTTGCCGATGGCAGCACTGATACTGCGGAAGACGGCGTGACGGGTATGCCACCCACTGCCGACATCACGTCTGGCGAGCCATCCGGGGTTGAAGCCAGCGGAAAAGCCATGCCCTGCCCGTTCTCGCGTGCGTAAATCGCAATCACGCGGCCAATCGGCACCATGATGTCTCTGCCGCTGCCCGCAAACCTGGCCTTGAACTCGATGAAGTCATTACCCAGTTTGAGCGATGAGGTCGCATCAAAACTGATATTGAGCACGATCTCGTTGTTCTTGACGTATTCGCGCGGCACCTGCACCGTCTCGTCAACAGCCACCGCCACATAGGGCGTAAGGCCGTTGTCGGTACACCATTCGTACAAGGCTCTAACCAGGTACGGACGGGTTGACGTGGAGTCCAGGGCGTTCATCAATACAGTCGAAATTGATTACTTGCGCATCACTTTTTCAGAAGGTGTCAGCGCTTCGATATAGGCTGGGCGCGAAAAAATACGCTCGGCATATTTGAGCAGCGGTGCTGCATTTTTTGACAGGTCAATGCCGTAGTAATCCAGACGCCAGAGCAGCGGCGCAATCGCCACGTCGAGCATCGAGAAGTTGTCGCCCAGCATGAACTTGTTCTTCAAAAAGATCGGGGCCAGCTGCGTCAGGCGGTCACGTACATGGGAGCGGGCTTTTTCAAGCGCTTTCTCATTGCCTTTAGCGGCGCGTGACTCCAACGTACTGACGTGTACGAACAGCTCTTTTTCGAAGTTCAGCAAAAACAAACGTACGCGCGCGCGGTCAACCGGGTCGCCGGGCATCAGTTGCGGATGCGGAAAGCGCTCGTCAATGTATTCGTTGATGATGTTGGACTCGTACAGAATCAAATCACGCTCGACCAGAATCGGCACCTGGCCGTAAGGGTTCATGACGTTGATGTCTTCGGGCTTGTTGTACAAGTCCACGTCGCGGATTTCGAAGTCCATGCCTTTTTCAAACAGCACAAAACGGCAGCGGTGCGAGAAAGGGCAGGTTGTGCCTGAATAAAGAACCATCATGGGGCAGGACTCCTAAATGCAAAGGAGTGGAACCCTTTGGGGTATCCACTCCAGAAAGTGCCGGGAACCAACTCCCGGCGAAAAAAAAAATTACTTGACGTCTTTCCAGAACGACGCATTCAGGCGCCAGGCTGCGAAAGTCAGCAACAACAGAAAAAGCAGCACCCAGACACCCACACGAACGCGGGTATTTTGTGAAGGCTCGGCCATCCATTGCATATAGCCCACCAAGTCGCCTATGGCCTGGTCGTACTGCAATGGGGTCACGCTGCCGGGCGTGATCTGCTGCCATTTTCCGGTGAACACAGAGGTCTTGTGACCATGGGCTTCGCGCTCTTCATAGACCGGCGAACGCTGGCCCTGCAACTCCCACAGCACGTTGGGCATGGCCACGTTGGGGTAGGCCAGATTGTTCCAGCCGGTAGCTTTGCTGTCGTCGCGATAGTAGGTGCGCAGGTAGGTGTAAAGGTAATCAGCCCCCGAACCGCCAGCGCCGGCGCGCGAGCGCGCAACCAGGGTTAGATCCGGTGGATTGCCGCCAAACCAGTCTTTGGCTTGCTTGGGGTCCATCGCGGCCTTCATGGTGTCGCCGACTTTGTCTGTGGTGAAAAGCAGGTTGTCCTTGATCTGCTGATCCGTCAGGCCGATGTCTTTCAGGCGGTTAAAGCGCATGAAGGCGGCTGAGTGGCAGTTCAAGCAGTAGTTGACAAACAGCTTGGCACCGTTTTGCAGCGAGCCAAGGTCGTTGGTCTTGCTGGGTGCCTTGTCCCAGGCCAGGCCACCTTCATTGGCCTGCGCACCGGCTACGAAACCAAACGCTGCGATCAGAACAAAAATAAGTTTTTTCATTGTTGTGGTCTCCGGCTCAATGGGCGGCAAAGGTAACGCGGCTTGGCACTTTGCCAAAAGTGCCGATACGGCTCCACCATGGCATGAGGATAAAGAAGCCGAAGTAAAACAGCGTTCCAACCTGCGACACGCGCTCACCAATCGGGGACGGCGGCTGCACACCCAGATAGCCGAGTATGAGGAAGTTGATGACGAAAATGCCGTAGAGGTATTTGTTCCAGCTTGGGCGATAGCGGATGGATTTGACTTCGCTTTTATCCAGCCATGGCAGGCCAAACAAGATAATCACGGCACCACCCATGACGACCACGCCCCAGAACTTGGCATCAATCACCAGCATGGCAGCAATCACCACAGCGGCGACACCGACGATGGCAGCCTTGAACAGGGTGGCAATTTTGGCCTTGACCACAGCCAGCACCGCACCCGCTGCCACGCAGGCCATCAGTGCGTACATCATCTCGCTGGTAATGGCACGCAGCATGGAATAGTAAGGCGTGAAATACCAGACCGGTGCAATATGCAGCGGGGTTTTGAGCGGGTCAGCCGGGATGAAGTTGTTGTACTCCAGGAAGTAGCCACCAAACTCCGGTGCCAGGAAAATAACGGCGGTGAACACCATCAGGAACATGCAGACCGCAAAGATGTCATGCACCGTGTAGTAGGGGTGAAATGGAATACCGTCGAGTGGATGCCCTGCCGCATCTTTGGGGGCACCAGGGGCCTTGATTTCAACGCCGTCAGGGTTGTTGGAGCCGACTTCATGCAGCGCAATGATGTGCGCCGCCACCAGCCCCAGCAGCACCAGCGGTACGGCAATGACGTGGAAGGCAAAAAAGCGGTTCAGCGTTGCGTCGCCGACCACGTAGTCGCCGCGAATCAGCAGCGCGAGGTCAGGGCCGATAAAGGGAATCGCTGCAAACAAATTGACAATCACCTGGGCACCCCAATAACTCATCTGACCCCACGGCAGCAGGTAGCCCATGAAGGCTTCGGCCATCAGGCAAAGGAAAATCGCGCAGCCGAAAACCCAGATCAGCTCGCGCGGCTTGCGGTAACTGCCGTAAATCAGGCCGCGGAACATGTGCAGATAGACCACGACGAAAAATGCAGACGCCCCTGTCGAGTGCATGTAGCGAATCAACCAGCCCCAAGGCACGTCACGCATGATGTACTCGACCGAGCCAAAGGCCAGCGCCGCATCGGGCTTGTAGTGCATCGTCAGAAAGATACCGGTGGTGATCTGGATCACCAGAACCAGCATGGCCAGCGAGCCGAAGACATACCAGAAGTTGAAGTTCTTCGGTGCGTAATACTCGCTCATGTGCTCTTTGTAGAGCTTGCTGGCCGGAAACCGGTTGTCAAGCCAGTTCATGGCCTTGTCAGCGAGGGGGGCGTTGGGGGAAATTTCTTTGAATTCAGCCATAACTGATCCTGTATCTCTAGTGGGTTCTTTGGCGAGCGACTGGCTACCAGATCTTGCGAAGGGATTTGACAAAAATGCCTTCAGGCCTTTTTGTCTTCACCAATTAGCAGCCGTGTCTCTGACAGGTACATGTGCGGCGGAACTTCAAGGTTGTCGGGCGCGGGCTTGTTTTTATAGACGCGGCCCGCCATGTCGAAGGTCGAACCATGGCAGGGGCATAAAAAGCCGCCGGCCCAATCCGCCTGCATGCCGCCAACCGCACCGGGCTGAAGCTTGTCTGACGGCGAGCAGCCCAGATGCGTGCAAATGCCGACAGCCACGAAAACTTCAGGCTTAATCGATCGGCCCTCATTGCGGGCATAAGCAGGAGTTAACTCGTCTTGTTTTCGCTTGGATTGCGGGTCAGCCAGCAGGCCGTCGAGCTTGGGCAACTCGGCCAGTTGCTCAGGCGTGCGTTTGATGATCCAGACTGGCTTGCCGCGCCATTCAACAGTGATTTTTTCGCCGGGTTTGACGGCAGAAATATCAACCTCTACGGCAGCACCAGCAGCTTTTGCTCTTTCAGAGGGTGAAAAAGTGCTGACAAAAGGTACGGCAGCGGCAGCTACACCAGCACCGCCTAGGACGGCTGTGGTGACTATCCAGTTTCTTTTATCTTTATCCATCGGTGAGCCGTTGGGCGCACCCATTGCGTTATTTGCGCTAACTTTGGTCATGAGAGTCCTTCAAGAACTGGCTTGAAATAGGCTTGTTGGGGTCAACCAGCGATTGTAGCGGAGCGCGACTGTGGTTTTCAAGGCATGGCGAGACAATCCTTGCTGCGCAGGCAGAACTTGTGTAGTTTGCGGGTGTTGTTTGTAAGTTGCCAATGTGGGTGGTCTTGTTTCACGTTGAACGCAGCTGCATAAGCAAGCCGCCGTAAACCGAACTCATAATCACCGACTATGCACAGCGGTCGCTTTGCACAGACCCCTACACAACAAGAGGAGAAAAAGATGAGCATGGTGAAAGAATTTAAAGAGTTTGCCGTCAAGGGCAACGTCATTGACCTGGCCGTGGGTATCATCATCGGCGCGGCGTTTGGCAAGATTGTTGAATCGCTGGTGGGCGACATCATCATGCCCATCATTGGCGCGATTTTCGGCAAGATAGACTTTTCAAACCTCTTCATCGTGCTGGGCAATGTGCCCGCAGGCACGGCGATGACACTGGACACGCTGAAAAAAGCAGGCGTTCCGGTGCTGGCCTACGGCAACTTCATCACGATTTTGATTAACTTCATCATCCTGGCTTTTGTGATTTTCTTGATGATTAAACAAGTCAACAAAATGAAGCGCAGCGAGCCCGCCGCCCCAGCACCCGCCACGCCTGAAGATGTGGTGCTGCTGCGCGAGATTCGTGACAGTCTGAAGAAATAAGCGCTATAAATTTAGTAGCTTGCTGCGCCCGTATTTATTGGGCTGCGGCCATTTTTATGCCCTAAAAAGCGAGTTTTCGCGCCATCCGGATAGCCGCCAGCAAGCTGGACGCATCGGCCTTGCCCGTACCGGCAATATCAAACGCAGTGCCATGGTCGGGGCTGGTGCGTACAAAGGGCTGGCCTTGCGGGTTGTAGAGGCCCAGCGTGACATTAACGCCCTGCTCCACACCCAGGTACTTGACCGGAATCAGCCCCTGGTCGTGGTACATCGCCACCACCACATCAAACTCGCCCGGCTTGCCAAGCGTGTGCCGTGCCCGCATGAAGACGGTGTCGGGCGCGAAGGGGCCGCTCACGTTCAGGCCTTCGGCTCTAGCGGCGGCTATGGCGGGGGCGATGATGGTTTGCTCCTCCACACCAAACAGCCCGCCCTCGCCTGCATGGGGGTTGAGCCCGGCCACGCCTATATGTGGCGGGTGGTGCGGCGCACGCTCCAGGCTGGCGCTGAGTGCGGCGTGCGTGATGCGCAGGGTTTGCAGCACGCTGTCAAACGTCACCGCCTCAATCGCTTGGCGCAGCGACATGTGAATGCTGACCAGCACGGTTTTGAGCTCGTCATTGGCCAGCATCATGCGCACCGGCACTTCGCTCACAGGCTTGTTCAAAAATGCAGCCGCTTCAAACTGCAGCATTTCGGTGTGTCCGGGAAAGCGGGCCGCCCAGCCGCCAGCAGCGGCCAGGGCTTCTTTGTGGATGGGCGCAGTGACCATCGCCGCCGCTTCGCCTGCAAGCACCGCACGCGCGGCCCAAACGATGCAATCTGCCGCCGCCTGCCCTGCCTGAGCACTCACCAGCCCAATAGGTACGGGCCATATCGACGAAAGAAGCTCACATTTTTGTAGCACCGGGATGCAGTTGGGTGGAAGGCTACGGGCCGACTCCAGATCGTCAAGCACAACCACCGGCAGCGCCAAAGGGCTGGCTACCCAGGCAGCGGCGCGGCGCAGCGTGGCCACATCGCCCACCACCACACAGCCCAGCATGTCACTAGGTGCGTCCTGAAAAGCCCTGGCAATGATTTCAGGGCCAATGCCAGCGGCATCGCCCATGGTGATGAGCATTGGCTTGTTCATGTTTTTCAGGCCGGATTGTCGATGTCGATGAATTCGTGCGCCAGGCCAAACTGGCTAGCCACATGCGCCGCCACGGCGGGCGCGCCGTAGCGCTCTGACGCATGGTGGCCGCAGGCGATGAAGGCCACACCCATCTCGCGTGCATAGTGCGCTTGCGGCTCCGAGATTTCACCCGTGATGAAAGCATCGGCACCTGCGGCAATGGCGGCTTCAAAATAACCTTGTGCGCCACCGCTGCACCACGCTATGTTTTTAATAGCTGTTCGCGCCCGCGCTGATTGGGCTACAGCCGTTATTTCACGTCCTAGGGCGCGTTTTACGGTGTTTTCAAGCTCGCTCAGACCTTCAAAACTACCACCGTCAAGCTTAGCGCCCATCCAGCCGAGGTTTTGATCGCCAAAGCGCCCTGCCACCCCTTCATGCGCGGCCAAGCCCAGCTTCAAGCCAAGCTGTGCGTTGTTGCCCAGCGTGGGGTGCGCGTCCAGCGGCAGGTGGTAGGCGAACAGGTTGATGTCGTGCTTGAGCAGCAAGGCCAGGCGCTGCTTCATCCAGCCTGTGACTGCGCCGCTTTGCCCGCGCCAGAACAGGCCGTGGTGAACAAAAATCGCGTCGGCCTGCGCAGCGATGGCGGCTTCGATCAGCGCCAGGCTGGCTGTGACCCCCGAGACGATTTTGCGCACCTCGGGCTTGCCTTCGACTTGCAGGCCGTTCGGGCCGTAGTCTTTAAAGCGCTCGGGTTGCAGCAGCGCATCGAAGGCGGCGAGTAATTCGCCTCTCTGCACGGTCAAGGTAAAAAACCTTCAACGGAAAGATAACGCTCACCCGTGTCGTAGTTAAAGCCCAGCACGGTGCTACCTGCGGGAATGTCCACCAGCTTTTGCGCAATCGCTGCCAGCGTGGCACCAGATGAAATACCGACCAGCAGACCTTCTTCGGCAGCGCTGCGGCGGGCGTAATCTTTGGCGGCATCGCCTTCAACCAGGATCACGCCGTCAAGCAAGCTGGTATGGAGGTTGACGGGAATAAAGCCTGCGCCTATGCCCTGAATCGGGTGTGGCGACGGTTTGCCGCCACTGATAACCGGCGATGCGCTGGGCTCTACAGCAAACACCTTGGTATTGGGGAATTTGGCTTTGAGAACCTGCGCCACGCCCGTCAAATGCCCGCCCGTGCCAACGCCGGTGATGAGGTAGTCCACACCGTTCGGAAAGTCAGCCAGAATTTCTTCGGCTGTGGCGCGCACATGGATGTCGATATTGGCCGGGTTTTCAAACTGCTGCGGCATCCATGAATTGGGCGTTTGCGCCACCAGTTCTTTAGCCCTGGCGATCGCGCCATTCATGCCTTTTTCACGCGGGGTCAAATCAAAACTTGCGCCGTAGGCCAGCATCAGGCGGCGGCGCTCGATGCTCATGCTGTCTGGCATCACCAGCACCAGCTTGTAGCCCTTGACAGCTGCCACCATCGCCAGCCCGACACCGGTGTTGCCGGAGGTCGGCTCGATGATGGTGCCGCCCGGCTGGAGCTCGCCCGACTGCTCGGCCGCTTCCACCATGCTGAGGGCGATGCGGTCCTTGATCGAGCCGCCCGGGTTGCTGCGTTCGGACTTGATGTAAATCTGGTGCGTTTGGCAGGCCGCACCAAAGATGCGGTTGATGCGAATGTGCGGGGTGTTGCCAATAGTGGCGAGAACGCTTTGAGCTTTCATGGCGGTTTCCTAGTGTGGTGGGGGTTGCTTTTAAATTATCGCTTTTTGCGGTCATGCAAACAGTCGGCACTTGATCCAAGGGCAAACTAGACGAAAATCTCCTAAACCTATAAGCCCCTAACCCCATAATCCGCTTTCAACTTTATCCCTACACCCCCTTACATGCGCAAACTCTGGCTTTTGTTTTCCCAATCCGTGACTGTGTTTGTGGCGGCGTACTTTGTCGTCGCGACCCTCAAGCCCGAGTGGCTGGATCGCAGGCCAAGCCTGGGTTCGGTGCCGGTCATTGAAGCGCCCGCAGGCAACGTGCAGCGCAGTGCTGGGCCGATGGGCAGCTTCAGCTCGGCGGCAAAAATAGCGTCGGCGGCAGTGGTCAGCATCAACACCAGCAAGGCAGCAGCCAAAAACCCGCAGGCTGATGACCCCTGGTTCAAGTTCTTCTTCGGCGACCAGGGCCGCGAAGAGCCGCAGGGCGGCTTGGGCAGCGGTGTCATCATCAGCGCCAGCGGTTATATCCTGACCAACAACCATGTGGTCGAAGACGCGGACGAGATCGAAGTCATCTTGAACGACAGCCGCAAAGCCAAGGCCAAAGTCATAGGCACAGACCCCGACACCGACCTGGCGATACTGAAAATTGAGCTCGACAAGCTGCCCGTCATCGTGCTGGGCAATTCGGATGCACTGCTGGTCGGCGACCCGGTGCTGGCCATCGGCAACCCGTTTGGCGTGGGCCAGACCGTCACCGGCGGCATCGTCAGCGCGCTGGGCCGCAACCAGCTTGGCATCAACACGTTTGAAAACTTTATTCAAACCGACGCAGCCATCAACCCCGGCAACTCGGGTGGCGCGCTGGTTGATGTGAACGGCCACCTGATGGGCATCAACACCGCGATTTATTCGCGCTCTGGCGGCTCGATGGGCATTGGCTTTGCCATCCCCGTATCAACGGCCAAGCAGGTGCTGGAGGCCATTGTCAAAGACGGCCAGGTCACACGCGGCTGGATAGGCGTAGAGCCACAAGAGTTGAACGCCGAGCTGGCCGAGACCTTCAATGTCAAAGCAAAAAGCGGTGTCATCATCACCGGCGTGCTGCAAAACGGCCCGGCTGCGCAGGCGGGCATACAGCCCGGCGACGTGATCACAGCAGTCAACGGCAAGGCAGTGGGTAATGTGACGGAGTTGCTGGGTGCAGTGGCAGCCCTCAAGCCCGGTGTGGCCGCGCCCCTGACGGTGCTGCGCAAAGACAGCAAAACTGACATTGCTGTTACGCCCGGCAAGCGGCAAAGACCGAAGGTGGCGCGTGGGGCGGAGCGTTGAGGTGTGTGGATTGCTATCTAAAACGTAGCTGCTCACGCCCGTTTTGATTGGGCCACAGAGGTAATTTTAGTCTGACCCTAATTGTTTGCGAAACGTCGATGCGTAGCGCCCCTTGCACTGCTGCCTGCTGGTGCAGCATGCAAGCAGCTCGCGCCGACACTGATCGATTGATGGACCAAGCCTCCCCTCAGAT
>JBKJOH010000003.1:0-4503 GCA_046593295.1 Polaromonas sp.
CTCATTCCATTTTCAGATCGATAGGAGATTAGGCGCGAAGCCGCAGACAGTGCTGTAGCACGGCAAGGCGAAGCAACAACATATCGTATTGATCTGGAAATGGAATCAGGCCATCAGGTTGCGCAAATGGTTGGCCTGTGTGCCATTGGCCGCGCGACCATAAACGCTTTGTCTGCTACCCCCTGTTGAACGGCTGAAGCTGGAGCCTGGCCTTGCTGTACGGCTAGATGCCGTGGAGCGGGCTTAAAACATACCCATAGAGCGCTGGTTAAGCAATCTACGCTAAGGTAAGGCCATGATTCCTCTTTTTCTCAAACTCGGCTGGCGCACGCTGCTGCGCGACTTGCGCGCCGGGGAATTACGTTTGCTGATCGTTGCCGTCACGCTCGCTGTAGCGGCGCTCACCGCCGTTGGTTTTTTTGCCGATCGGCTCAAAGGCGGTTTGCAGCGTGATGCGCGGCAACTGCTGGGTGGCGATGCGGTGATACGCAGCGATGGCATCACGCCTGCCGCCTTTATCGCCAAGGCACAGGCGCTGGGGCTGGCCGCGATTTCAACCGTGAGCTTTCCAACCATGGGCCGCGCGACGGATGCCGACGGCGGGGCCAGCAAGCTGGTCGCCTTCAAAGCCGTACCTAGTGGCTACCCCTTGCGCGGCACGATGAAGGTTGCCACCAGCATGGAGGGGAGCGAGAGCGTTGGGCAAGATACGCGCGACATCCCGGCACGCGGCACGGCCTGGGCCGATGCATCGCTGCTTGATGCGCTCGGCCTCAAGCTTGGTCAAACGCTGCTGATGGGCGATGCTAAATTCAAGCTGACCCGCATCATCGTGCAGGAGCCAGACCGCGGTGCGGGCTTTATCAGCTTTTCGCCACGCGCCATGATTAATGATGCAGACGTTAAAGCCACTGGCCTGATACAGCCCGCCAGTCGCACCAGTTACCGCTTTGCAGTTGCGGGGGAGGTCAAGGCGGTGAGCGACTACGTCAAATGGGCTGAGGCTGAAATCAAAAAACCGTTTGAGCAATCCGGCGTGCGCGGTGTGCGGCTCGAATCGCTTGAATCGGGCAGCCCCGAAATGAAACAAACGCTGGATAGAGCTGAGAAGTTTTTAAACCTTGTCGCCTTGCTGGCCGCCTTGCTTAGCGCTGTTGCCGTCGCGATTGTGGCGCGCGGCTTTGCCGCCAAGCACCTGGACGACTGCGCCATGCTGCGCGTGCTGGGCCAGCCGCAACGCACCATCGCCCTAGCCTACACCTTTGAATTTGTGCTGGCCGGGCTGGCTGCCAGCGCATTAGGTGTGGTACTGGGTTTTGCCGTGCATTACGGCTTTGTACTGCTGCTGGCCGGGCTGGTTGAAACGGCCTTGCCTGCAGCCACCATCTGGCCTGTGGTGTTTGGCATGGGCATGGGTTTGACGCTGCTGCTGGCCT
Organism: Polaromonas sp.; assembly: GCA_046593295.1. Taxonomy (GTDB): domain Bacteria; phylum Pseudomonadota; class Gammaproteobacteria; order Burkholderiales; family Burkholderiaceae_C; genus Polaromonas. The sequence continues at coordinate 1,437 of JBKJOH010000003.1, forward strand.
TTGGTTTGCCGCCTGTGCTGCAACTGGCCTCGGTGCCGCCGCTGCGCGTGATTCGCCGTGATGTGGGTAACTTGAAACCTACATCCATTGCCGTGCTGGGTGTGGGTGTGCTCGGGTTTGCAGCACTGCTGGTAGCTGCCAGCAGCGACCTCAAACTTGGGGCTATTGCAGTGGGTGGATTTGCCGCTGCCGTGCTGGTGTTTGCCGTTAGCAGCTATGCTGCCGTCAAGCTGCTGCGTGCCAGCGTCAATGAAGCCACTGCGCCACGCTGGCTGGTGCTGGCCACGCGGCAGTTGTCGGCCCGCCCTGTATATGCCGTGGTGCAAACCAGCGCACTGGCCGTCGGCCTGCTGGCGCTGATGCTGCTGGTGCTGCTGCGTACTGACTTGATCAGCAGCTGGCGCAAAGCCACGCCGCCTGATGCGCCGAATCGTTTTGTCATCAATGTGCAGCCCGAGCAGGGCGAGGCTTTCCAGAAAGCGCTGCGTGATGGTGGTGTGAAAAAGTTCGACTGGTACCCCATGATTCGCGGTCGGCTGATTGCTGTCAATGGCAAGCCTGTAACGCCCGACAGCTATGAAGACGACCGCGCCAAGCGGCTGGTAGACCGCGAGTTCAATTTGTCAAACAACGTCGATATGCCGGGCCACAATCAAGTCGTTGCAGGCCGCTGGACACCCGGTGAAAAAGATGCCGTAAGTGTTGAAGAGGGCATTGCCAAAACTCTCAATCTCAAGCTCGGTGACGCATTGACATTTGACATGGGCGGGCAGACCAATGAAGCCAAAATCACCAGCCTGCGCAAGGTCGATTGGGGTTCGATGCACGTCAACTTTTTTGTCATGTACCCGGTGGCGCAGCTGCAAGACGTGCCCGTGTCGTACATCAGCGCCTTCAAGGCACCCGATCGGCTTGCGTCTAACGTGATGGTCGCTGGGCAGCCTAGGCCGCAAAGCTTTGACAATCAGCTGGTACGCGCCTTCCCCAACATCACCAACGTCGACATGAGCAGCACACTGGCGCAGGTGCAGCGCGTGCTCGACCAGGTCATACGCGCGGTGGAGTTTTTATTCGGCTTCACCTTGGCTGCCGGGCTGGTGGTGTTGTTTGCGGCCATCACCGCCACGCGTGAGGAGCGCGCACGCGAGTTCGCCATCATGCGTGCGGTGGGGGCCAGGGCCTCACTGCTGCGCCAGGTGCAGCGTGCCGAGCTGGTCGGCGTTGGCTTGCTGGCGGGCTTTCTGGCATCACTCGTCGCGCTGGCGGTTGGCTGGGGCCTGGTGCGCTATGTGTTTGACTTCAACTGGACGGGCTCATGGACGGTGCCACTGTTTGGCAGCCTTGCCGGGGCATTGCTGGCCCTTGCAGCGGGCTGGTGGGGCTTGCGGTCTGTGCTCAATACGCCAGTGGTTGAAACCCTGCGTAAATCTCAATAAGGCGCAGTAAGGCGCAAATCAGGCTTAAAACAGTGCGCCAAATCTGAAAAATACGTTTTCAGGGCGATTTTAGACCCCTTAAAACGGCTGTAGCCCAATAAATACGGGCGTAACCAGCTACTGAATTAATAGCAATGTCTGATTGCTAACCGTGCCGTCATGGCGTGCTGCCTGTGTTCACTGCCGCGCGTAGCCCCCGGTTTTGGCGGCTGGCAAATACGCTGATAATCAAAATTTACAAAATCAAGCCATGCCCGAAATCGTTTTCAAAGGCAAAGAGTACGTCTACAACCACCACCTGACGGTACCCTACCGCCCGCTGGTGGCAGATGCTGCCAAAGGCGTTGGCCCGGCTGACCTGGCGGGTAACCTTGTTATTCACGGCGACAACCTGCATGCGCTCAAAAGCCTGTTGCCGCGTTACGCCGGGCAGGTGGATCTGGTGTTTATCGACCCACCGTACAACACCGGCAATGAAGGCTGGTGCTACAACGACAACGTCAACAGCCCCATCATGAAAGAGTGGTTGAGCACCAACCCGGTCGATGGCGAAGACATGCTGCGGCATGACAAATGGCTGTGCATGATGTGGCCGCGCTTGGTGCTGCTGCGCGAGTTGTTAAGCGAGAAGGGCTCGATCTGGATCACGCTGGATGACAACGAGATGCATCACGCACGCGATATGTTGGATGAAATTTTTGGGGCTAATAACTTTGTGGCCACTTGCATTTGGCACAAGATGGATAGTCCAAAAAATACGGCTGAATTTTTCAGCGAAGACCACGACTACGTGATCATTTACGCCAAGTCAAAAGCCGATTGGAGTTTGAATTTGATGCCCCGGTCTGAAGACATGCTGGCACGGTATAAAAATCCAGACAATGATCCTCGTGGCCCTTGGCTACTCAGCGACTTAGCGGCCAGAAACCGATATACCCAAGGTCTATATCCAATTACCACCAAAGGCGGACGAGTCATTGAGGGGCCTCCCAGTGGAAGTTACTGGCGAGTGAGTAGGGAAAAGTTTGACGAACTGGACGCTGACGGGCGAATCTGGTGGGGCGAAAGTGGAACAAATCGGCCCGGAATCAAAAGGTTTTTGTCCGAGGTCAGGGATGGTGTCGTACCGCAAACGCTATGGCACTGGGAAGAGGTGGGCAGCACACGTAACTCAAAACAAGCACTATCCCAAATGTTTTCATCCGGTTTAGAGGGTGATTTATTTATTACACCGAAGCCCGTTGAATTGTTGGACCGTATAGTGCAAATCGGAGCAGGCAGTGACTCCATCATCCTCGACTCTTTCGCAGGCTCAGGCACCACAGCCCATGCCGTCTTAAAAGCCAACGCAAAAGACAACGGCAACCGCAAGTTCATCCTGGTTGAGGGCGAAGAATACGCCGACAAACTCACCGCCGAGCGGGTGCGCCGGGCCATCAAGGGTTATGCGTGGGTGGGCAACCAGCGCGAGAGTTTGCTGGAAGAAAAAATCAACTTCACGCAGTTTAAAAAAGCTGATGAGTGGCTGAAGAAGGTGGAGGCCATCAAGGTGAAAGAAGGGTTTGCGGAAGAGTCTGCGCAGATGGAGCTGGGAGCGCAAACGGGGGCGGGGAGCCCTCACCCCCGCCCTC
>JBKJOH010000104.1:0-3167 GCA_046593295.1 Polaromonas sp.
GCAATGCTGGGAACAAAATCACGTCGCGAATGTTGGGGCTGTCTGGTGTCGGTCTGGTTTGGCGCAGTAACCAGGGCCAACGCCGCGTGGGCTGTGGTTTGCGCCGGGCGCGATGGCTCTGGGCGGGGTCATCATCTGTTGCACCAGTAGCGCGATTGAATCAAATCCCTTAGTGCAACTACCGCAACATGACCGCCCCACAGGCGGTTCAGTCCAACATGGTTTATCTGCCGCGATTGATGTCTTTGCCTTGTGCTGGCTTTACGGCGCGGCGGATAAACGCTGATTGTTGGGCGTATGCGGCACCGCCTTTAAATGCCGCAACAAAATGAGGTCATCACATGAAAATGTTACTTACGGTCAAATTCCCACTTGAGCCTTTCAACTCCCTTGTCAGAAGCGGCAAGGCGGGCGAGACCATTGGGCGTGTCCTCGAATCAATCAAACCAGAGACGGCCTACTTCACGGAGCAAGACGGGAAACGCGGCGGAATCTTCATTGTTAACGTACAAACCCCATCAGATATACCCTCCTTTGCAGAGCCATTTTTTCTCGGCTTCAATGCCAATTGTGAATTTCGTATTCTGATGAGTCCGGAGGATTTGCAAAATGCTGGTCTAGATGAGATCGGCAAGAAGTGGGCATGATATTCGTCCAACCCCTGCATTCGAGCGGGACGGGCGAAAAGCCGCCCGCCCCTCAATTTTAACGTTAGGCCGCACCCAACGCCACCCATGTCCGGAGAGCCATCACAAGAGCAGCGAGAGTACGATCTCACGTTGCATGTATTTTCTATTTTTGCCGCAATGATTGGGGTATGCCTTACGGCAATCGGGATACTTCGATTAGTTGCAGCGCAAACCAAGGTGCAGACTCTTGGTGACGAATTTCTGACGGCGGACGCTGTTCTTTTCGTCATTTGCTGCTTTCTCTCGTTCTGGTCGTTCAAGACAAAGCAGCTGAGGCTTCGCCAAAGGCTGCGATTGTTCGTCGATGTCCTGTTGATGGTCGCCCTTGTCGTGATGGTCGGCGTCTGCGCCATCATTGCCTATGCGCTTGTCTAGCGCGCTGCGTTCAGTCGCGCTGCTAGAGGCCGCCAAAGGCGTCCTAGTATTGTTGGTCGGGTTCGGTTTGCTTTCGCTGATTCATCACGACGTTCAGCGGTTCGCCGAGCACCTGATAGCTCATGCCCACTTGAATCCAGCCGCCCGCTATCCCCGCATCTTTATGGACCTGGCGAACCAACTGACGGATGGCCGCTTGTTGCTGATTGCGGCTGGAGCTGCCATCTATTCCATCGTACGGTTCGTCGAGGCCTATGGGCTCTGGTATGCGCGGCGCTGGGCTGAATGGTTTGCTGCTCTAAGCGGCGGCATCTACGTTCCTTTTGAACTCCTTGAACTTTATGCGCATGTCAGCTGGCTAAGCGTCGGTGCCTTGGTGCTTAATTCAACAATCGTGGCCTTCATGCTCTATTGCGTGTTGGGCGTCCGATCTGCGGAGAAACGGGCAATCTGATGTAAATCTGAAGCTGTAATTAACACAAAGGAGAAAACGATGCCGCTCTATCTATCGAAATTTAGCTACACACCGGAGACATGGAAAAGATTGATTGCTAATCCAGAGGACCGTCGGAAAGCCGCTCAATCGTATATAGAGTCCGTCGGTGGAAAACTCCACGGGTTCTGGTACTCCTTCGACAAGCACGACGGCTACAACCTCTGGGAAGCTCCCGACAACGTATCAATGGCCGCAGTTGCGCTGGCGATCAGTGCAGGCGGTGCGCTTAGCTCGTTCGAAACTACAGTCCTCTTGACTGTAGAAGAAACAATGAATGCGTTGCGCAAGGCTAAGCAAGTCGGATACCAAGCGCCGGGCGCGTAGCTCGCCCCGGCGTTGACATAACGGCGCACACCATTCCATCGATCGGACGTTCCAAAGGCCGCTTCGCGCCCTTTGGCCCGCCGCTCATGTCAAACGTTAGCCCTCAAAAGGAAATGCTATGGACGCTGCCGTTGTAGGCGTTGCTGGAACTGACGTTATTACAGCCGCGTGACGTGCTACGGCACCGGCGGATTCCTCAAGGCCAGGCTGGAAGCGCTGAAACCGCCCGGCACCTGAACCGCCGGGGCCTTTCTCCCTTCACCGCGACCCAAAGCCGGATTGGCCTTAATCAGGCTCGTTAAATAGCTTGCGCTACACTTTGCTTGTCAGGAGAGCGTTTCCAAAACTTTTACAAAGCTGGAAGCCGCCGAAGGCGCATGTACACCCTTTATGGTGTGCTGAACGCTCAGGCAAAAGGACTGGCAACCGCCTTTGAATGCACTGCATTTGAAGGTGTTCCCTACTGGAGAGAGGTCATTGTCAAAGAGGGTTATTGGGGTCAGACGCCAATTTCATTACGATGCATAGCATCGCACCCGAAGGGCGTGCCAAGGGCACGATGAATTTGGACTCTGACCCCAAAAACCCTCTGTAACATGTTTGCCCTCGGAGAACGCCTTTGTCCAGTCCACCCGATTTATTAAAAACGCCACTGCATGATCTGCATGGTGAACTTGGCGCGCGCATGGTGCCGTTTGCGGGCTATTCGATGCCCGTGCAATACCCCACCGGGTTGATGGCCGAGCACCATCACACCCGTACAGCCGCCGGACTGTTTGACGTGTCACATATGGGCCAGTTGCGGCTGGTGGGTATTGACGCTGCTGCCGCACTTGAAACCCTGATGCCGGTCGATGTGATGGGCCTGCCCGCAGGCAAGCAGCGCTACGGACTGCTACTGAACGATGGCGGCGGCATCATGGACGATTTGATGTTTATAAACCGAGGTAGTGACATCTTTGTGATCGTCAACGGTGCCTGCAAAATCGGCGACATTGCGCAGTTCCAGCAAAAAATCGGCACACACTGCGACGTTGTTCCCATGCCGGAAATGGCGCTCATGGCGCTACAGGGGCCACTGGCCGTTACAGCCCTGCAACGCCTTGCACCCGGCGTTGAGAAACTGGTGTTTATGACGGGTGGCCGGTTCACAGTTGCAGGCTGCGACTGTTTCCTCACACGCAGCGGCTATACCGGTGAAGACGGTTTTGAAATTTCGGTGCATGAATCGCAGGCAGACACTCTGGTCAGGGCGCTGCTCGCGCAGCCAGAGGTCAAACCCA
>JBKJOH010000118.1:0-11432 GCA_046593295.1 Polaromonas sp.
GCAATGCTGGGAACAAAATCACGTCGCGAATGTTGGGGCTGTCTGGTGTCGGTCTGGTTTGGCGCAGTAACCAGGGCCAACGCCGCGTGGGCTGTGGTTTGCGCCGGGCGCGATGGCGCTGCGCGGGGTCATAATCTGTCGCAGAGCTAGGGCGGTTGAATCAAAGCATCTATAGTGCAACTACCGCAACAGGACTGCAGCACAGGCGGTTCAGTCCAACATGGTTTATCTGCCGCGATTGATGTCTTTGCTTTGTGCTGGCTTTACGGCGCGGCGGATAAACGCTGATTGTTAGGCGCAAAGACGAGGATCCAAATGGACAAACTGATAGAGCGTCTTCCGGAGATCATCACCGCGGCAGCACAAAGCCATCTCGGGATCTTGGCGTTGCTGTCTGTTGCGCTTTCCCTTCTCGCATACTTTTTCTTTGCCAGGGCCTCTGAGAAGGTCAAGGTCGGCATCTTTGTGTTGCTCTTCCTGGGCGTTATTGCTTTTGGTGTGGCTATGTTTCGTGTTTCTCAGGATTCGCCGATACCACCTCAAGCGGTTTTGTCCGAGGAGGCGAAGACTCTTCTTAAGGGGGCCGCTTTGGACCCGAGCGGCTTGATCTTATTTGAACGCTACGGCGCAAGCGTCGACCTCCATACTAATGGCGTAAGTCTATTGACCAGTAAAGCAGATCATCGCGCTCTTGCGTTATGGGAATCTGCGTTACGGGAGTTGGTCAAGGATGGCCTGCTGATTTCGCGAGGAGAACGTGGAGAGGTATTCGAAATTACAAAACAAGGGTACGACGTTGCCAAACGTACCAACAAGATGCCGGACAAAACCAATAAGTGAGGCGGTGAAACGCCGGGCGCCTTCGCGTCGGAGTTTCATTTGTCGAACGGTGTCGCGGTCGTCGGAACATTTGATGCCCAACAACGCGCCGCAGGCGACGTGCGAGACGCACGCGCCTGAGCGCAAACGTGTGCGCCGTGCATGGCACGAATCCAGTCGGGTGAAAGTCCTGACACCAGGTATTCGCAGAGCCGAAGGTTAGCCAAAGGGCAAGTGCGTCGTCGCGAGGCGGGGTGCGGTAGGCAAGCCCAAGGCGAAATCGGGGGACGATGAACAAAAACCGGATATGAGGCTGAGCCTGTACACAAACAGTCCTGAGGACTGTTTGTGACTGGCGAAGAGTAGGCGCGTCTGGCGCCGGTGCGGCCTGCAAGGCTGATGCAACCGGGGCCAGTGGGCAGTGACCACCAAGCCCTCCATCTGCAAATGGGATGCATGTTGTAAATCCGGCGTCTATGCGAGGAAGGATTCATGTCTTACCACGGGAGATCTGCCTGTGTCGCCAACGCGAAAGCGGCAACGACTGAAGGCCGGGAAACCGGCCTTGACCGCAGCGCAGAAGTCAGCAGAGGGCGCAGTAGGAAAACCAAGGCGCCGAGCCACAAAGGGTTTTCCAAAGGCCCGAACGGTGCCCCGAGAGGGGATTGAAAGAGAGGGGAGATCACTTGCCAAGGAATGATGCGACTGCACCCGGCGAGTCCTGTGGGCGTGAGTCTGCGGGCTGGGGTGAACGCATGGTTGGCGCGGTCAGAAATGATGCTCCGGTTGTCATGCGCAGATTCAATGTGTCAATTCGGCACAATGTGTTGATGCATGCTGACTCAATCTGCCGAACCGCCGTGTACGTGACCCGTACGCTCGGTGGTGTGGGAGGGAGGGGTCGTGAGGCTTCTTCCTATCCCGATTAAATCTCCCGCAATGTACTTGCACCAATCGCTTTCAAATTATCACAAACGTGCTATATTTCTCGCATGAAGTGGGAGATCAAATATCACAATGAAAAGTTGCAGACCGATGTTCTGGCATTGCTACCGGGAATTTTGGCCAGGTACTTTCATTGCACTGATCGCATGGTGGAGTTTGGTCCTGATTTGGGAATGCCCCACACGCGTGCAATGAGTTTGGGGCTTTTCGAATTGCGTTTGAAATCCCGCGAAGGCATTGGGCGGGTGTTTTACTGCACCATAGTGGGACGAAAAATCGTCATGCTCCACCAGTTCGTAAAGAAGACCGATAAGACCCCACCTAAAGAATTGACACTTGCGCGAAAGCGTATGAAGGAGTGGAAAGATGTTGACGCATAAGCAGCTTCGTACCAAAGCACTGGCTGGTGCAGAGGTGAAGGCGGAGTTTGAAAAATTGGCCGATGAGTTTGCTCTGTTGGACGAGTTCCTCAAAGCGCGAGCGGCGCAGGGGCTAACCCAGGCACAGGTGGCTGAGAAAATTGGTACCACCCAGTCCGCCGTAGCACGGATGGAATCTGGTAGCGGCAAGCACTCGCCGTCGCTAGCGACACTGACCAAGTATGCTGATGCGCTAGGCTGCAAGCTGGAGGTCAGGCTAGTTCGCAGGTCGCGGCCAGCGAGGGATTTAGCTGGTCGTCCAAGTCCGACAAAGCGCAAACGCATTGCGGCTTGACTTCAATGAAGGAAGAATCAGAAGAATTGGGGGTCAGACTCCAATTAGATCGAGTTGCTACAAATTTAATAGCTGCTAACGCCCGTATCTATTGGGCTACAGCACAAAAGTAACATGATCATCGCCCTAAAAAGCAGTTTTGGAAGCTCAAAATAGCAAAACAGCTCAAACCTCGTGGCGCAATGCTGGGAACAAAATCACGTCGCGAATGCTGGAACTGTCGGTCAGCAGCATCATCAGGCGGTCTATGCCGCTGCCTGTCGCCTCGGTGCGCCGCGTCTGTAGCGCGAGCAGATCATTTTCAAGCAGATGCCTTATGCGCTGGTGGTGTAGATTCGACCTTGCGTTCAACTTTAATGGGAGACAGCACCATGCAGATTAATGACATCCTTCAGGAGGTTCTTCGGCTTCCCGCTTCAGAGCGCTTTGAAATTTCGGATCAGATCATGAAGAGCCTAGGAGCTTGTCGGGCTTTGGGCATCGATAGCGAAAAAGAGCCCCAGCGAGGACAGTTTTTGCTGGATTTGCAGGCCCATAGCCCAGCTATGGGACAAAAAGCCGGTGAAAAATGGACCGCTGCGGCTCTTTTGCAGCCGATGCTCCCAAAGTCCGACAGGCTCCTAGACAAGCCCGACCCTGAAATTGACCGGCTTTGGGGCGAAGAAGCGATGCGCCGCTTGGCGGCTTACCGAGCCGGACTTACCAAAACGTATTCAATGGAAGAAGTGTTTGGAAAAACAAACAGAGGAACTGCAACATGAACCTGTCAGACACCATTTACGCCCATGCAAGGGCGCTTCCAGTCAATTTGCAGCGCGAGGCGCTGGATTTCATTGACTATCTCAACCACCGCTACCAAGCCGCGCCTGGCACCTCCGCAAACGTGGCAACAGAAGCATTCATCAAGCAGTTCGCCGGTGCGCTTGGGGATGACTTTCCAGATGATATTGATGACCGCGACCTGAGCGGCGATGCACCCAGGGAGTCGCTGGAATGAAAGGCTATCTGCTCGACACCAACGTCTGGATTGCCTTGCTGAAAAATAATGCAGGCGTAGTGGCGGGCGTGCATCGTGTGGGCGTGGATGCGCTTTACCTGTGTTCGCCGGTTTGGTCTGAACTATGGTTTGGCACTTGCAAGAGCCAACGCGTTGCCGAAAATCAGGCACGTATCCGGAATTTGGTTTTACAGGTACCAAGTCTTCATTTTGACGACAAGGCTGCTGAGTTGTGTGGAGAAATTCGGGCCTTGCTGGCAAGTCAGGGCCGACCCATCGGCCCCTACGATTTGCAAATTGCAGCCATCGCGCGCGCAGCCGGGCTTTGCCTGGTGACCCGCAACGTGTCGGAGTTCGATCGCGTTCCTGATCTACAGGTTGAAAACTGGCAGAACTCTTGACGTGACCACCTTCACCCCCAAAAAATACCAGCAAGACCCCGCCAATGCCGGCGGCGAGGAAGGCCATAAGGACCATTAGCGCGGGGAAGCAAGGGGTCTCCCGTTTCCTATTTCCTCATTCCAATCTAATTCCTAAAACCTCTGGCATCATTTCCCCATGCCCCAAGAATTGGGGTCAGACTCCAATTAGATTGAGTTGCTACAAATTTAATAGCTGCTCACGCCCGTAATGCTTGGGCTACAGCACTAAATCAATCTAAAAATCGCCCTAAAAAGCAGTTTTGGAGACTCAAAATAGCAAAACAGCTCAAACCTCGCGACGCAATGCCGGGAACAAAATCACATCGCGAATGCTGGGGCTGTCTGGTGCCGGTCTGGTTTGGCGCAGTAACCGGGGCCAACACCGCGCGGGCTGTGGTTTGCGCCGGGCGCAATGGCGCTGGGCGGGGTCATAATCTGTCGTAGAGGTAGGGCGATTGAATCAAATCCCCTTATAGGGCAACTACCGCAACACGACCGACCCACAGGCGCTTCAGTCCAACATGGTTTATCTGCCGCGATTAATGTCTTCGCCTTGTGCTGGCTTTACGGCGCGGCGGATAAACGCTGATTGTTAGACCTCACAAATACCATGTCCCTCGACACTTGTGACATGCTCTTTCGCAAAGTACGTCAAGGCAAATCGTTGCCGGAGATTTGCCACGCACTACAACCAATTTTCGACACCTATGAACTGATCAGCCTCGGACTAGAACGTGGTGCAGTATTCTGGCGTGCTCGATTATGCCAAGAGGCGCCGTGGCAATCGCTGCAAGATATGGGAGCCCCACCACAAGGGATCGCGGCCGCCGGCCGCTTCAATGATCCTGCAGAATCTCTTCTGTACACGTCATTGAGAGTGGAAACCGCCCTGTCTGAAGTAAGCGCGTGTTCGGGCCAGTTGGTTCAAGTAATCGGCTATCGCACAATACTGGACAAATATCTTCGACTAGCTGTTGTGGGCGAACTGATGCATGTTCACAAACTTGGATACATGCGATTTACTGGCAGCGATCCAGATCAAAGCATCTCGCGCTTGGTCAACAACCTAGGTCAAAGCCGCGGTAAAGATATTCTCTATATTGATGCCTTTCTTCATTCTCTTCTGGCAGACTCTGCGGCCAGAGAATGCGACTATATCTTCACGCGTGCTGTCGCGGCCATGATCCATCGCGACCCAGAGATTGACGGCATTGCATTCTCCAGTACAAAGGATTCGCTTGGATACAACGTGATTCTTCGCCCGGAGTCAATCGCTTCGAAAGTGCATGGGACATCCTGTTTTCAATGCCGAATCAGTGCTATTCGTGAGTTCGGGTTTATCGACTTTGAAACTCTGCGTGAAGTCATTCGCCTGCGAGAAGATGACACGTTTGAATGGGCGGATCCTTTGCCAACTCCGCGGCGGAGGTTCTTTAACCTTACGAAAGAGGAATACAAAATCGCTCTTCAGCTTGCGGACGACCCGAACTCGTTCCTTGAAATGACGCGCGCCCACAAGTGAGGCCTAACGAATAAGCAACTGTCTTAAAAGTCAAGCATTTTCGACCTCCCGGGAGTGCAAATTTTCGTTCCATGGCGTGCCTGATTTGACGATGGCATTCAAGATCGTCAGCAGCTTGGCGCATGCACGCGACCAAGGCGACCTTCTTAGGAGTTATTGGGGTCAGACACCAATTTCGCTGCGGTGCATCGCACCGCGCCCTCCGGGCGAGCCGTAGGCTCGGCGAATTTGGGCTCTGACCCCAAAAACTCCTCTCTGATAGAACGCACGAATGACGGGGTTGAAGCGGGTGGCAGCCAGTGTGACCATGTATAGCGCGGTCACAATCGCCAGCCTTGCTTTTTTACCACTGCCGACTATTCAGGCCTATTTGGAATGGCTCAGCGATGCTGCCCGGCGCAACGGTTGCCAGATTCACGCTTACGTCCTCACGCCATTGGAGCCTGCCCCCTAAGATGGACTGTATTTAATTTTAAAATAGATCAAATTAGATCCATAATTACACCGATGAACGGGAAAGACATCATCAAAAAGCTGCAAGCGCAAGGGTGGCAAGTGCTTCGCACCGAAGGCAGTCATGTGCGAATGGGAAAAGATGCTGCGCGAACAACCATACCGCTCCACGGTGCGCATGATGTAAAACCCGGAACGCTTGCCAGTATTGAACGTCAAACCGGGTTGAAGTTGAAATAAGGAATATCCATGGAAATCCAATACCCTGCAAAAATCACACACGAATCGTCTGGCGGTTTTTGCGTCCAATTCGTTGACCTTGCCGAAGCCTTTACCGAAGGTGCCACCATGGAAGAGGCGCTGTTCAATGCCGCTGAAGTGCTCACCCTTACCCTTGAAGGGCGTATTGAAGAGGCTCAAGCTATCCCCACACCCAGCGAGAAGGTCAAAGGCGCTCACTACATCACGCCGGATGCAAAAACACAAGCTGCCTTGCTGCTGCGTGCGGCCCGTGGCGATAAATCATTTGCAGATGTAGCGCGGGCTCTGGAAACAAGCTGGCCAGCAGCGAAGCGCCTTGAATCTGCCCATCATTGGCCCAGCCTGAAAACTCTCGACCGCGCTGCCCGTGTTTTGGGGAAACGCTTGGTGCTGTCGTTTGAATAAAAAGAAGAATTGGGGTCAGACTCCAATTAGATTGAGTTGCTACAAATTTAATAGCTGCCCACGCCCGTAATGCTTGGGCTACAGCACTAAATTAATCTGAAAATCGCCCTAAAAAGCAGTTTTGTAGACTCAAAATAGCAAAACAGCTCAAACCTCGCGGCGCAATGCGGGGAACAAAATCACGTCGCGAATGCTGGGGCTGTCTGGTGCCGGTCTGCTTTGGCGCAGGAAGGAGGGCCAACACTGCGCGGGCTGTGGTTTGCGCCGGGCGCAATGGCGCTGCGCGGGGTCATCATCTGTTGCACCAGTAGCGCGATTGAATCAAAGCATCTATAGTGCAACTATCGCAACACGACCGCAGCACAGGCGGTTCAGTCCAACATGGTTTATCTGCCGCGATTGATGTCTTTGCCTTGTGCTGGCTTTACGGCGCGGCAGATAAACGCTGATTGTTAGGCCGCATGAAATCTCCATCGAGCCCCTCCAAAGGCGCCCTCGTTGCCGTGGCCGCGCTGTGTGGACTTGGCTTGCTTGGAGGTTGGCTCATTCTTCTTTCTGGTGGCTTTCATCACATGCCGAATCGCTACAGTAGAGAGACAACGTTTGTTGGTGGAGTTCCCGCACTCTTCATGGCCGCAATCTTCTTCGCGCTGTCAGCTATCGCAGTCTCAGCATTGCTCCAAGCTTTCAATTGCACACGCACTTGGTACTTCTTTCTCTGCGGCATAGTGATCGTTCCGCCCATTCTCTTTTTCCTGCATTGATCGCCACGACCCCACTCAGAATGAACGGTCTCGGTCCTCGCGTATCCATGCTCCTACTGCGGCCTAACGAATAAGCAACTGTCTTAAAAGTCAAGCATTTTCGACCTCCCGTGTGTGCCAATTTTCGTTCCATAGCGGAAAGCCAAAGGGGTCAAAAAGCCAAAGGGGTCAAGTCTTGACATGCCACATCAAGCCCAACCCAACGCTCAAGAAAAAGGATGGGGTAAATTCAAATTGTGGACACCCATGAACCGTTCGTAACCCGCACCAGCATTGGCTTTACGGCGTTTCGGCATTGATTAAACCGGACACTACTGATGTAAACCGTAAAGGAGTAAACTAAAACGATGGAAAACGTCGAAAACCTCATCTTGGAGCACCTCAGAGTCATACGTACCGACGTAGGCGCGGTGAAAGAGGATGCGCGCGAAATCAAGCAGCGCCTGGCGAACCTGGAGTCCGTAGTTGGCGGTATCAAGCGCGACTTGGGCGGACATGTACACCGAGAGCGCGACGCAACACACTCGATATGACAGGCTTGTCGAGCGAATAGAACGGCTAGAAAAGCGGCTTGAGCTTCAATGAAGAAACCGCCTCCGGGCGGTTTCTTCATGTCTCCGTCGCGGGTGACAACTCTTGACTAGAGTTATTGGTGTCTGACCCCAATAACTCCTCTCTGATAGAACGCACGAATGACGGGGTTGAAGCGGGTGGCAGCCAGTATGGCCATGTATAGCGCGGCTCACTAAAAAATCAACGTCGCAATGCCAGTGCATCCAGCACACGCTGTGCGCCAATGTCATTCAAACACCGCGTGTGGCCCAGCGGGCATTCGCGCTCGAAGCAGGGTGCGCAGTCTAGCGGTGGTTGATAGTTGGTATCGTTTTTGAGCCACAGCACCGTGGCCTTGTCGTTCAAAGGCGGTGTGTGCAGCGGGCTGGATGAGCCGAAGATGGCGACCTGCTGCACGCCCAAGGCGGCGGCAATGTGCATCAGGCCTGAGTCATTACTCACTACAAATTTTGTAGCAGCAATCCATTGAATAGCCTCGGCTACCGAGGTATTTCCTGCCAAATTGAGGCAATTGGGGGCGGCGCTGGCGATCTCTTGGCACAGCGCTGCTTCTTTGGCCGAGCCGAGCAGCACCACGGGCAAGCTTAGCTGCGTGGCCAGTATTGCGTAGTGCGCGGCGGGCCAGCGTTTGGCACTGCCGTATTCAGAGCCGGGTGCAAACACGGCGTATTCGCGCGGGCGCAGGCCCTGGGCTTTCACGGTCTCGCGCGTTGCGCTTAAGTCAACCGAGAGTTGGGGCTGGTCTTGCTCTATCCCTGCCTCGCCGCTTAGGGCTGAATAAAACGCCACCATGGGTGGTTTGTTTTTGGGGTTTTTGAGCCGGTGCGTGAGCAGGCCAATACGCGCTTCACCAAAGTAACCGATGCGCTGCGGGATGCTGGCAAGGAAAGGCAACAAGGCACTCTTGAGCGAGTTGGGCAGCACGTAAGCCTTGTCGAAACGGCCTTCAATGCGCTTGGCAATGGCACGCCGCTCCCTGAACTGCAGGCCGCCATGCGCAAACGGAAATTCAATGACCTCTGCCACCTGCGGCATGGCCCGGTAGACCGGCGCAACCCAGGGCAGCGCACCCACGGTGAGCTGCTCGCCACGCGCGTGCAGGCGGCGCAGCAGCGGCTCGGTCATCACCGCGTCGCCTATCCATTGCGGGGCAATGATGAGGGTGTTGATCGAAGCTTGTTGCATGAAATCCGTTCGCCCTTAGCTTGGCCTGTCCTGAGCTTGTCGAAGGGTCGGAGGGTGCTTTAGAGGTTGCGACGCTAGATGCAAGGCTTCGACAAGCTCAGCCCGAACGGTGGTTGGTAGCGTGCTCAATGACTTGCGTGAAAATGCTCGCCCACTTTGAGCGAATACAGCGTGCCGCAGTACGGGCACTTGGCGCTGCCTTTGCGTGCCACGTCGAGGTAGACTTTGGGGTGATTGTTCACTATCTTCATGTCAGCCTTGGGGCTGGGGCAGTAGACACCGCCTTGCGCGTTGAGGTCGGATGCCAGCAGCTCGACGTTGAATGATTTGCTCATACTTTGGTGAGCCAGGACAAGTATTTGGGATTGCGACCATTGACGATGTCAAAAAACGCCGCCTGGATTTTTTCAGTGATCGGGCCGCGTGAACCTCCGTCGCCCCGGTTACCGATTTCGATGCGGTCCAGTTCACGAATCGGCGTGACTTCGGCTGCGGTGCCGGAGAAAAACGCTTCGTCAGCAATGTAGATTTCATCGCGCGTGATGGGCTTTTCTTTCAGCTCAAGCCCTAAGTCTTTGCAGATCGCAAAAATCGTGTTGCGGGTGATGCCGTTCAAAGCGCCGGCGCTGGAATCCGGCGTGTAGACCACGCCCTTGCGCACGATAAATAAGTTTTCGCCTGCGCCTTCGGATGCAAAGCCCTGCGGGTCTAGCAGCAGCGCTTCGTCGTAGCCCTCGTCAAGCGCTTCCATGTTGGCCAGTATCGAGTTGGTGTAGTTGCTCACCGCCTTGGCGTGGATCATGGTGATGTTGACGTGGTGCCGCGTGAAGCTGGATGTTTTGACGCGAATGCCGCGCCTCAATCCTTCTTCACCCAGATACGCACCCCAGGTCCAGGCCGCGACCATCAAGTGGATGGTGTTGCCCTTGGGGCTAACGCCGAGCTTTTCAGAACCTATCCAGGTCAGCGGGCGAATGTAGCCGGACTCAAGTTTGTTCTCGCGCACCACGGCGCGCTGTGCGTCCATCACGACTTGCGGCGTGAAGGGGATTTTCATGCGCAATATTTTGGCGCTGTTAAAGAGCCGCTCGGTGTGCTCTTCAAGCCTGAAAATGCCGGTGCCGCCATCGGCCATTTTGTAGGCCCGCACGCCCTCAAAAGCGCCGCAGCCATAGTGCAGGGTGTGGGTCAGCACATGGATTTTGGCATCGCGCCATTCGACCATCTGGCCGTCCATCCAGATTTTGCCGTCACGGTCTTCCATTGAGGGGGTGGCTTGGGACATGTTTTGTCTAATCCTGTAGTGGGTATCTTGAGGCTTTGATTTTACGGGGCAGCGGGTGCGTTGAGGGGATCATCTGGCTGCGCAGGCCGAAACAGCTCGTGGTGCGCCAGCTTGCCACCGACAAAGGTCGCATCTACGCGCGACTCAGAGCCATCGCTCCATCTGAAAATTTCTGGCTGCGCATCTTTGGCGGTTTGCAACGCGCCCAGGCTTTTCGTCATGGCCACCACATGCAGCAAGCTCATGCTTGGCTTGAGTTTGGCGTTCAGCATGACGACACTGTCAACATAGCCAATCGGCCGGTTCGCTGCGCGTTTCAGCACGGCCATGGTGCGGTTGAAATTGAGCAACACCCAGAACACAACGATGCTGATAGCACCCGCCACGCCCTGCCAGCCATACGAGCGATACGCCAATACCGTGCCCACAACCAGTGCAACGGGAACAAGAATTTTTTGAAAGTTCATAACGCTATTTTCGCAGCAAGCGGAGGCAGCGTTGATGCGGACAGTGCGTAACAGCCCTGAGGGGCCTTAAAACCTTGTCAGCGGCGTAAAAAATCGATTTTTGAGTCATTTTTGACTGCTAAAAACGGCTGCAGTCCTTTAAATACGAGTGTTACCAGCTACTAAATTAATAGCAACTGCGGTTCGCTCAAGACTTGACCGAGCGCTCGATCAACGCGATCTCAGCGGCGCTTAAGCCAAACAATTCATACACCGCCTGGTCGATGCTGCGCTCGGCGGCCAGGATGTTGCTTGAGAGCTGATGCACCCGGGTGCGGCCCTCTAGAAACAGTTTTTCCCAGCCATTACGTTCGCGCAGCGGGATGTCGGCTTTGAAGCGCTTGGCCACCTCAAAGCTAAAGGCTTTGAGGTCAGCTAGCTACCACCACGAACCCAGCTTGTCGCCCAGCGAGGCCTGCGCACCTTTGGGGGTTCTGTCACAATAGTGAGCAAGAGGCGGAGACAGGTGGCGACCGCGCTTCGAGATCAAAACGCCAGGCTGTAGAACTGCTCAGCTGCGGAGATGGCTTGTCCACCGGGGCAGTGCAACTGCCCCTTCTTGATCATGTGCATGGTCTCGA
>JBKJOH010000071.1:0-2701 GCA_046593295.1 Polaromonas sp.
TACCGAACTCAGGCTCATGGCCAGCGCCGCGATCATGGGCGACAGCGACCAACCCAGCAGCGGGTAGAGCACCCCCGCAGCAATCGGCACACCAATCGAGTTGTAAATTAGTGCAAAGCCAAGGTTTTGCCGCATGTTTTGTACTGTTTGCCGCGAGATTGCCTGCGCCCTTGCAATCGAGCGTAAATCACCTTTGACCAGTGTCACGTGGCCAGCGTTCATGGCTACGTCGGTACCAGTGCCCATGGCGATGCCAATGTCGGCCTGCGCCAGCGCGGGCGCGTCGTTGATGCCGTCGCCTGCCATCGCTACTTTGTGCTTCTTGCCTTCAGCGTTTACCTCGCTTTGCAGCCGTTTGACCAGCGCCACCTTGTCGGCAGGCTTGACTTCACCGTAGACCTCCTCAATACCCAGCTTGGCCCCTACAGCGTGTGCGGTGGTCAAGCCATCGCCACTGGCCATCACTACCCGCACACCGGCAGCGCGCAGTTGTGCAAGTGCTTCAACCGTTGTAGATTTGATGGCGTCTGACACGCTGATCAGTCCGGCCAGTTTGCCGTCAACTGCCAGATACATCACGCTGGCACCGCTTTGCCGCAAGGTTTCAGCTTCTTTTGCAAGTGCTTGCCAATCAATATGGCCCTCGTCCATCAAGGCCGTGTTGCCCAAAGCCAAGTGCTTGCCTGCAACAAGGCCGCGTACGCCAATACCACTGGCAGATTCAAAATTTTCCACTTTGTCGAGTTGCAAATTTTGCTGCCGTGCTTGCGCAACGACTGTCGCTGCAAGCGGGTGCTCGGCACCCTGGTCAAGGCTGGCAGCCAATTGCAGCACGCTGGCTTCAGTCCAGCCGGGCATGGCGATAACTTTTTCAAAACTCGGTTTGCCTTCGGTCAGGGTGCCGGTCTTGTCTACGACCAGCGTGTCAATGATGCGAAAGGTTTCAATGGCTGCCGCGTCCCTGAACAAAATGCCCTGCGTGGCCGCTCTGCCCGTGGCGACCATGATGGACATGGGCGTTGCCAGCCCAAGGGCACAAGGGCAGGCAATGATCAGAACGGCGAGCATGTTCAGCGTGCCATACACCCAGCTTGGCTGCGGGCCAAAAAATCCCCAGGCGAAAAATGTCAATACCGCAATCACCAACACACCCATCACAAACCACTTGGCCACTGCGTCAGCCATGCGCTGCATGGGCGCGCGGGAGCGCTGGGCTTGCGCCACCATGGCGACGATTTGCGACAGCATGGTCTCGCTGCCAATTCGCTCGGCCTGCATGGTGAGCGCACCTTGCGTGTTGATGGTTGCGCCTATCAGCTTGTCACCCACGCGTTTGTGAACTGGCAAGGGCTCACCCGTCAGCATTGACTCGTCCACCGAGCTTTCGCCATCAATCACGTTGCCATCAACAGGTACTTTTTCGCCTGGCCGCACGCGCAGCTTGTCGCCTACATGCACGTGGGTAAGTTCTATGTCTTCCTCGCTGCCATCGGCATTGATGCGGCGCGCCGTTTTGGGTGACAGGCCCAGCAAAGCCTTGATGGCGGCAGACGTTTGGCTGCGGGCTTTTAATTCCAGCATCTGGCCGAGTAGTGTCAGCGAGACGATGACGGCAGCGGCCTCAAAGTACACCGCAACCCGACCGTGATCTGCGAACGACGGCGGAAACAGTTGCGGCAACACCGTAGCCGCCAAGCTGTAAAGAAACGCTGCGCCGACACCTATGCCAATCAGCGTCCACATGTTCAGATTGCCACTGCGGATCGACTCAAAGCAGCGCACAAAGAAGGGCCAGGCAGCCCACAACACCACCGGCAGCGTGAGCACCAGCTCTACCCACGACTGAATGCCAGGATCCATCAAGCGCAGTTGGTGCCCGCCCATCGCCAGAACAAAAACCACCACGGTAAAAGGCAGCGACCACCAAAAGCGGCGCGAAAAATCACGTAACTCCGGGTTGTCATCATCCAGGCTTGGCATGAGCGGCTCCAGCGCCATACCGCAGAGTGGGCAACTGCCAGGTTTGTCTCGGCGAATCTCAGGATGCATTGGGCAGGTATAAACCGCACCTGGCCGGTCTGTGATGCTCGCGTGATCGGGAACTGGCTCCTGCTTACTCAGATATTTATCTGGATCATTGGCAAATTTGCCTTTGCAGCCTGCGCTACAAAAGTAATACGGCTGGTGCTCGTGCTCAAGGTGATGCGGAGATTGGTCAGTCACTTTCATTCCGCATACCGGATCTTTGAGCGCCGCAGAGCCCGACGGTGAAACTGGATTGCTTGCAGGGCGCAAATGATCCGAACTCTCTCTTCCATGATTTTCCATTGAATCTCCTTGAACGCGATGCGTTACAACAGTATTTACCTTGCGATCTTGATTCCCGTCATGGCTATCATGCCCGTATCGCTGATTGCTTCAAAGCGAATACTGTTACCGACTTTTCGATGTCCTGCTCACGAGCAGTGAATGTCTGACGTTCGTGGTTCATGCCAACCAGCCGCCCGTGAATTCGGCTCGCCTAAGGCCGGTGACGATATACGGGCAGGCGCGCATCAGGCGCCAGAGCATGTCGGAGCGGTGGTTCTCGCACATGAGAACGACCGGCCCAAGGTTGATGCCGAAGTGATAGGGCGATGCCCACCCTACTTGGCCGTCGCTAGCAGCCTCGTTCGGAAAACTCAGGTTGAAACTGCACTTG
>JBKJOH010000121.1:0-5976 GCA_046593295.1 Polaromonas sp.
ATGACTTCCAACGGGTAGTGCAGCCGTTTTAGCACCTTGCGCAGCTCGCCTATCATCACCATTGGGGTCGTCTCTGTCATGCCGATATTGTCAAGCATGGCTTACTGCGACAGAACCTTTTTGAGTCTCCAAAACTGCTTTTTAGGGCGATGTTCAGGTTAATTTGGTGCTGTAGCCCAAGCATTACGGGCGTGAGCAGCTATTAAATTTGTAGCAACTCGATCTAATTGGCGTCTGACCCCAATTCTTCACTGGCAACCATGCTGCCGAGCAAGCACGCCGATGGCGTAACGGCGGCTGTGACACGGCTGCTGAGGCCATATAAGCGTAAGCGGCATACAGTCACATTCAATAACGGCAAGGAGTTTGCCGCCGGGTTGGGCTATCTGTGCTTGAGAAGCTCATCAAGCGCGAACCCGATGTCTTTAGCGATCTGTCGGAGCAATATTGGGGAGATGTCACGACCTTTGTGAAAAGGTACAGTTGTGGAACGGCCTGTGGTATCGTGGAATTGTTTGTGTGATCCGCGTTGGCGGACTTCGGTAAAACCAAGTTTGATGAGGATGGCAATGACTTCGTTGGGTTTGAGGACAGGAATATTGCCCATGACTCAAGCGATGGCGACGTTTTGAACCCCGACAAATTCGGACTCCAGAATGGGGTCGCCGTCTTCCAGAAGCATTTCAATAACTTCGTGAAGGTTGTGGTTGACCTCATCCAGCGTTTCCCCTTGGGAATGGGCACCAGGGAAGCCGGGAACAAAACCAACGAACAGGCCAGTTTGTGGGCATCGCTCAATTACCGCTGAATAGACTTTCATAGACTGACTCCAAAATCGCATGGGAGGCGCAATTATTACTCTATGCCCTGTGATAAGCAACCGCTGATGCCCAACGTAATTTCGACCGCAAGACCTGCGGGATAAAAAAAGGGGCTGCAACATAAGCTGGACATCAAAACCTTCTGACACCCGCTTGCATATTGGCTTTGCGGCAATTGAACTGCCCTACCCAACAGTATCCAAAACATGCACAAACGGTTTATTGTCTAGCAGCCGGTACACAGTGAAGTCTCTCACGTCTACCGTGGCAATGCGACGGGTCTTCGTTTGGGTGGCCAGGTACACCAAGCTCGCATCGCAAAAATCCATGGGCAAATTGTCGTAGCGGCTCATCAAACTCCACAGCGTGGCCACCGCGTCGGCTGGTGGCGATTCGATGCGCAGGTAGCCCAACGCCTGCGCCTGTGATGCCCAGGCAAAAAATGCTTTCTGGCGAACGGGGTTCAAAATGGCGCACACCTCGACAAAAACGGCCCACGTGGTGATGGTCAACCCGGTGTAGCTTGCAAAGAAGTGTTTGCAGCGGGCGTGGTGGTGGTCTTTGGGGTTGAACAAACCAATGAAGTAGCCGCTGTCAGCCAGCGTTTTAAGGGGTGCCACGTTACGCTGCTTTGCGGGCTGAGCGTTGCAGCGCTTGCGTGGCACGAACAGAACGGTCTTTGTGTTTGCGTTGCAAAGCTTTTTGGATGGCTAGTTTATGGTCTACAAGCGCTTTGTCTTTCGCAGATTGCGAGGGCGTTGAGTGCATCGACTCCATCGCATCGAGATAAAGTTGGTAGGCGCTGGGCTGCGCGTTTTTGGCCAAAAACTCTTCAATGCTGCGCACAATTACCGCCGATTTACTCAGCCCCAAGCGGGCGCTGTAGCTGGCAATTTGGCTGTCTACTTCGGCTGGTAAACGCAGTGAGATGGGCATGGCAAAAAGAAGGGTTGATACAATTTATGCAATTGTATCGCACTGCTTTTGCAGCCCAAACTTTTAGCCCATTTCTAGACCGACAGCCCCATCGGCAGCTCAACAATAAACGAGGCCCCCCCGCCTAGCCGTGCTTCGCAGCGCACCGTACCGCCGTGGCGCAGGCTGATGGACTTGACCAGTGCCAGCCCTAGGCCGACACCGCCTTCGCGCTCGCTGGCACCGGGCAGGCGGTAGAACGGTTCAAAGATGCGTTCACGCTGCGCTGCGGGTACCCCGGGGCCGCGGTCATGCACCTTGATCACCGCAAACTGCTTTGCACCCGTGCGTGTTTGCGCCAGCTCTAGGCTGACATCGCCGGTGCTGTAACGCCGCGCGTTTTCCAGCAGGTTGCGGATCAATCGGCGCAGCAGCCGGGGCGAGCCCTGCATACTCAAGCTGTGGCTGCTGGTGTCAACGCCAAATCCGGCTGGTGTTGTGCTGATCAGCTCTGCACTCAAATCCGCCTTGACTCGGGCGCATTCTTCTGCTGCCAGCCCCGTCAAGTCCAGCGTCTCAAACGGCTCTGAATCGGCTTGCCGCGTATCGAGCCTGCTGGCCAACAAAATTTCGTCAATCAACTGATCCAGCTCTTGAATGCTGCGCGAGATTTCGCGGCGCTGGGATG
Organism: Polaromonas sp.; assembly: GCA_046593295.1. Lineage (GTDB taxonomy): Bacteria > Pseudomonadota > Gammaproteobacteria > Burkholderiales > Burkholderiaceae_C > Polaromonas. Next base: position 2,425 of record JBKJOH010000121.1, read on the forward strand.
AATCAGTGTTGGGTGTCATCAGCTCCAAACTCATGCGGATGCGAGTTAATGGAGAGCGCAGCTCGTGCGAGGCATTGGCCAGCAGTGACTTGTGCGAGTTCATCAGCGTTTCAATGCGCTCGGCAGCATGGTTAAAGCGCCCGGCCAAAAAAGCCACTTCGTCGGTGCCTTCAGTGCTTACGCGGGCTGACAAATCGCCTTCGCCCCAACGCTCCACACCGCGTTGCAGCGCCTCAAGCCGCAGCGTCAGGCGGCGCATCACGGGGTAGGCACCGAGCGCAACCGCCAGCCCGACGACGATCAGCATCCAGCCAAAATCAAACGGTGGCCGACCCCAAGACGCATCTGGCGGGCGTTTGGGCCGGGGCAGCACCAGATAAAGCCTTTGCCCGTCGTTGGTGACAACATCAAACTCCAGATCCGAGCCCAGCTTGCGGTCAGGTTTGGTTTGTGCCGTGCCAATCACTTCGCCTGCCTTGTTGTGTACCAGCACCTCGCGTATCGGCAACTGTGGCGGGTCTTTGGTGAAGCGCCAGGCGGCGGCGACCAGAAAGGTCAGCACGACGACGGTTGCGACAACTGCCAACCAAATCCGAACGTATAAGTGCGAGGTAAATCTAGACCACATAAGCTACTTTTGAACCCGTCAATCCTGCTGCTTCGCAAACACATAGCCCACGCCGCGTACGGTCAGTATGCGTTTCGGGTCTTTCGGATCAAGCTCGATGGCGTTGCGAATGCGGCCCATGTGTACGTCGATGGAGCGGTCAAAGGCTTCAAGTTCGCGGCCACGCACGGCCTCCATGATCTGGTCTCGCGTCAGCACGCGGCCAGAGCGTTCTGCCAGAGCCACCAACAGGTCAAACTGATAGGACGTTAAGTCGCGTAGGCTGCCGGAGACCGTTACCGTGCGCGCATCGCGGTCAATTTCAAGCGATCCGAACTGCATGATTTTTAGCAATCCTTTCTGGCTTCCTCCTCCTGAGCCACCCGCTCCGCCCGCTACAGCCACCTCGCTGCCACGGCGCAATACCGCGCGAATGCGGGCCAGCAGCTCACGTGGTTCAAAGGGTTTGGGTAGGTAGTCGTCAGCGCCGATTTCTAGGCCCACGATGCGATCCATCGGGTCGCCTTTGGCGGTCAGCATAAGCACGGCGGTACTGGGATTTTCGCCACTGGCATTAGTCTGGCTCTTGATACGGCGGCATACCTCCAGGCCGTCCATGTCGGGCAGCATCAGGTCGAGAATGACTAAATCCTGGGGGCTGGCTTGCAGTGCGGCAAGGCCGCTGGCGGCGTCTGCAGCGTAGGTAAAGCCGTAGCCGGACTGACGCAGATACTCACCCACCATGTTGGCTAGGCGGGTGTCGTCTTCGATCATCAAAAGTTGCTGTTGGGTCATGGGCGAATCCTCCCTATCGTCGTTGCAACATGCCTTGAGCGCTTGTAGTGGCCGTAAAGTTTACGTAAACCCCAGTTCTGCGCTAACTTGCTTCGGGCTGCTTGACACGGGAAGCAAGCCACACCAGCACCAACACCGGCAAGCCCAGCAACGCAGTCGCAACAAAAAAGTGGCTGTAGCCAAAGGTATCCACATACTTGCCCGAGTAACCTGCCAAAAATTTTGGCAGCAGCAACATCATCGAGCTGAACAGCGCGTACTGTGTGGCCGAATAGTTGACGTTGGTCAGGCTTGACAGGTAGGCAATAAACGCCGCCGATGCAATGCCGCTCGATAAGTTGTCAGCTGAAATGACAAAAATCAGCGCGTTCACATCATGCCCACGGGTACCGAGCCAGGCAAACAGCAGGTTGCTGGCCGCACTCAGTACCGCGCCCAGCATCAACACCCGCATCACGCCAAAGCGCATGGCCAGCGCCCCGCCGACAAACGCGCCGACCAGCGTCATCACCACGCCGTAAATTTTGGTCACAGCCGCCACTTCGTCCTTGGTGTAGCCCATGTCAACGTAAAACGGGTTCGCCATGATGCCCATCACGACATCGCTGATGCGGTAAATCGCAATCAGGCCCAGAATCAAAATCGCCTGTTTGCCGTAGCGGTGCAAAAAATCTGCAAACGGTTCAACCAGTGCGCTTTTGAGCCACTCGGCCGCGTTGCGCGCTACCGGCAACACGCGCACCGCTGGCTCGGGCGACAGCAGCACCGTTGCCACGCCCAGCAGCATAGACGCGGCCATCACCAGGTAGGCGGTTTGCCAGGCACCCTGCTGGTAGCCGACTAGGCCCGCTACTTCCGCGCGCGCGGCGATCCACAACACGCCGGCACCGGCCCAGATCATCGCTAGGCGATAACCGGTTTGGTAGGCGGCAGCCAGTGCGGCTTGCCTGTCAGTGCTGGCCGACTCGATGCGAAAGGCATCCAGCGCGATGTCCTGGGTCGCCGAGGCAAAGGCCACCGCCAATGCGCACCAGACCACCGGCAGCAGCGCCAGTTTGGGATCGGTCAGCGCCATGCCAACCAGGGCCACCATGATGACCGCTTGCGACAGCAGCAACCAGCTGCGGCGGCGGCCCAGCCAGCGCGTTAAAAACGGAAGCGGCATGCGGTCAACCAGCGGTGCCCACACCCACTTAAAACCATAGGCCAGGCCAACCCAGCTCAGATAACCAATGGTGGTGCGGTCAATGCCTGCCTCGCGCAGCCAAAAGCTCAAGGTGCCAAACACCAGCAGCAGCGGCAACCCAGCCGAGAACCCGAGAAAAAACATGCGCAGCGTGGCCGCTTCAAGGTACACGTGCCAAATGTCACGCCAGCTATTTTTGGGCTCACCGGGTGGGCCACTAGGGGGGCTATTGGCTATAGATGCTGATGCGGCGGCCAAGCTGGGGAAGTGGGTTTTGTCTGACATAGGCATTTGGTTTTGTCGCTATTATTGACGCATGTGTTTTTTATGCGAGGCTAAACATTCGATCTGGGCTAGCTCCCAGAACTCAACCCGGGCTGGCCGCCGGGGTTTTCTGCTGGCTGCGGGCAGCACGGCTGCTGCGGTTGCGACAGGCGTTGCACCCATTGCAGCACTGGCGCAGGTTGATGTAGGCCCATCGTCTGCCCTGCGCAAGCTGGTGCCCGCCGATGACCTTGAAAATGCATCCACCGATCAATACGCCAAACTGCTGGCCGATGCCAGAGCCCAGGGTGCGTTGGCCCCGCCGAATGCGCCGCAACTGCTACGCCTGCGTACTATCGCCAACCGCCTGATTCCGCACGCCGCGCAGTGGAACGACCGCGCCAGGCAGTGGAAATGGGACGTTAACTTGATCGGCAGCAAACAGATCAACGCATTTTGCATGCCCGGCGGCAAAATCGCTTTTTACACCGGTATCCTCGATCAGCTCAAACTGACAGACGACGAAGCCGCGATGATCATGGGCCACGAAATGGCCCACGCCCTGCGCGAACACGCGCGAGCCCGCATCGCCAAAAGCGAAGGCACCAGCCAGTTGCTGTCGTTTGGCGCGCAACTGCTGGGTTTGGGTCAGGCTGGCAACATCGTTGCCGGCCTGGGCACGCAGTTGCTCACCTTGCGC
>JBKJOH010000036.1:0-22275 GCA_046593295.1 Polaromonas sp.
AGCACGTCGGCGATCAGGTTGGCCGTCAAACGTGCTTCCTCGTCCTTGAAGCCGCGCGTCGTCATGGCCGGGGTGCCGATGCGCACGCCGCTGGTGACCATCGGTTTTTCCGGGTCGTTGGGAATGGCGTTTTTGTTGATGGTCATGTGGGCGGCGCCCAGCACGGCTTCGGCTTCCTTGCCGGTGATGCCCTTGGCGCGCAGGTCTACCAGCATGAGGTGGCTTTCGGTGCGGCCGCTGACGATGCGCAGGCCGCGCTCGATCAGGGTGTTGGCCACGATCTGGGCGTTTTTCAGCACCTGCTGCTGGTAGGTTTTGAACTCCGGCGACATGGCTTCTTTAAACGCCACGGCCTTGGCCGCAATCACATGCATCAACGGGCCGCCTTGCAGACCCGGGAAGATGGCGCTGTTGATGGCTTTTTCGTGCTCGGCTTTCATCAAAATAATGCCGCCGCGCGGGCCGCGCAGGCTCTTGTGGGTGGTCGAGGTGACGATGTCGGCATGCGGCACGGGGTTGGGGTAAATGCCGGCGGCGATCAGGCCGGCATAGTGAGCCATATCGACCATGAAAATTGCGCCGACGGCTTTGGCGACTTTGGCAAAACGCTCAAAGTCGATGCGCAGGCTGTAGGCCGATGCACCAGCGATGATTAATTTGGGCTTGGACTCGTGCGCCTTGCGCTCCATCGCGTCGTAGTCGATTTCTTCCTTGTCGTTCAGGCCATAGCTCACGACGTTGAACCACTTGCCGCTCATGTTCAGCGCCATGCCGTGCGTCAGGTGGCCGCCCTCGGCCAGGCTCATGCCCATGATGGTGTCGCCGGGCTTCAAAAAGGCCAGAAAGACGGCTTCATTGGCAGAAGCGCCGCAATGCGGCTGCACGTTGGCGGGATCGGCAACAAAGATTTTCTTGATGCGGTCAATCGCCAGTTGCTCGGCCACGTCCACATGCTCGCAGCCACCGTAGTAGCGCTTGCCTGGATAGCCTTCGGCGTATTTGTTGGTGAGCTGCGAGCCTTGCGCTGCCATGACGGCGGGCGAGGCGTAGTTTTCGCTGGCGATCAGCTCAATGTGCTGCTCTTGCCGGGCGTTTTCAGCCTGGATGGCGGCAAAGATTTCGGGGTCGGTTTGTTCAACCAGAATGTTGCGTTTATACATGGGAGGCTTTCATGACAGTCCTTGAAAGACAGTTTAAAGAAGATTCCCCGTCACTTCACCAATGAAGCAAGGGCTGCCCAGGCGAACGGCTGAACGCTGTTGGTGATTTATTTAAAACCGTGGTTAGGGGGGGGTGGGGTGGGGTCAGTGACCCCAATAACCCGATGAGTGTAACGCAGAGTGCCTGAATGCTGCCCGGCTGGCTGTGAATTTCAGGACGTAGCCAGAGCCGCCACTTTGTCGCTGCCCTTGACACTATCGGCTTCGCCAAGCTCAGCCTTGACCGGCACTGAGCGCACCGGTGCAGGGCTGGCGAAGCCCTTGCCACCGGCTACGGCCAGCAACCTGGCGTGTTCTGCCATGACCTTGCGGGCATAACCGCCGTCATCTTCCTTGTTGCCAGCGCCTACATAAAACTTGAGGCCGCCTTCAATCGAGCCTGCGCGGCTGATGCATTCCTGTAGCACCTTCACCCCCACACGCAAATTCGTGACCGGGTCAAAAGCCGCAAATTTGCCGCCGAAGTTGTCATACTTTTCGTGGTGAATTTTGGTCATGACCTGCATCAGGCCCTGGGCACCGACCGGGCTTTGCGCAAACGGGTTAAAGCCTGATTCTATGGCCATGATGGCCAGGATAAGCGTTGGGTCCAGTTTGGCTTGCTGGCCGATTTCAAATGCGCTGGATACCAGCACGCTCAATGGCTCCGGGGCCACGCTATATTTGCGGCTTAACCAGTAGGCAACGTCCGCCTGCTGTTTGGGCAGGTCTTTGGGGTTGGATGCGGTAGCGCGGTCAATCGCGTCAATTTCAGTAAAACCAATCGAAGCATCACGCCGCTCCTGTAGCCAGGTCATCAGCTGGGTTTCGCCTGCGTCACGCAAATCGGGGCGGGCGGTCAGGGTGATAACGCCAAACACCACGGCCAAGCCGAGCAGGGCAAAGCCGTTGTGGGTGATTTCAAAAAAGCCCTGTGCAATGTCGTCGGCGATGTTGGCCGCGCTGGCCCGCATGTTCTCAAGGTGTACCTTGACCCGGCTCAGGTGTGACCCGTTGGCCGCATGAGCTGTGTTCAAACTGATATTTACTTGCGCTGTCATAGCACTCCTTCTCTGGCGCGTGTCGGGTTCCCTCTTTCAACGGGAACTCTGCAGGCTTTGATTGGGTCGCCATCCATTCCCTGGTACTTCCGCTGTTTGGTTGCGGTATTGGGCTTGTCGGCGTATTCGGGCTGTCCCCAGTATTTTTGGGACTGGGCGGATTTTATGGGCCTCTTTAATAACCTGTCAATAATAAAAAACAATTTTGTTATATTATTTTTAGTCTTAAAGGCATACTTTTTCGGTGAAACTGCCTTAAATCAATCGCTTAGCCCTTTGTCTTGAGAAGTTGCTCTAACTTGGGTTTTTACATTTTTTACCTTTTTTGCAAGTGTTTCAACACGTCAGGCGCAATCACATCCATCCCTGTGATTGAAAAGTTTGTCTTGCAGGCCAGTCGCTCCAGGCTTAACCTGCAATTGCTTGATTCATTTCGAGCATCTACCGAGGTATAACAACCCCGGCAAACTTGGAGGCAATCATTTGCCTTCACCGCACTGAAGACGATTCATCTCTTCTTTGCGAAACCTGACGGCATGGGTTTAAACGCTCGCCGCCAACCCCGGACAGCTAAGCTGGCCGGGGTTCTTTTTTGGAGTTTTTGGGGTCAGACACCAATTTCGCTGCGGTGCATTGCACCGCGCCCTCCGGGCGAGCCGTAGGCTCGGCGAATTTTGGCTCTGACCCCAAAAACTCTATAAAATTGGCGTCTGACCCCAATAACTCCGATGGCAAGTAACGAACTTCAAAACGGGTGGCCGACCAAATCAAAGGCCTGGGGCAAATCGCTCCCCGCCAGGGCCGGCGACATATCCCGCTCACCCGTGTGGCGGCGGGTGGCCTGGTCGCTAGGGGGTTTGCTGGCTTTCTGGGCGCTGGCTTGGGCAGCGGTGCCGACGATTGCCAAATCACAGATCGAGAAAATCGCATCTGAAAAGCTGGGCCGCAGCGTCACGCTGGGAGCGGTGGACTTCAAGCCCTGGTCGCTGGAGCTGACGCTGAGTGACCTGGTGATTGCAAAAAGCTCGGCCTCTAGCTCCACCACGGCTACCACGGCTGCCTCCCCGCAACTCAGCATCAAACGCATCTATATAGATGCAGAGTTGCAGTCGCTGCTGCGGCTGGCACCCGTGCTGGATGCCATTCGTGTTGAAGACCCTGCTGTGTCGCTGACCCATCTGGGGCAAGGGCGCTACGACATTGACGACATCTTGGAGCGCCTCAAACCGCCAGCCGATCAGCCCGCCAGCGAGTCGCCACGTCAATTGCCCAAGTTTGCGTTCTACAACATTGTGCTAAGTGGCGGCAGGGTGGACTTCAATGACCAGTCGGTGGGCCGCACGCATGAGATGCGTGATGTCAACCTGTCGGTGCCCTTTGTCAGCAACCTACAGTCCAAACGCGATGTCAATACCGCGCCGCGTCTGACTTTCAGGCTCAATGGCAGCAGCTTTGACACGGCGGCCCAGGGCACGCCCTTTGCGCAGACCCGCAAGACCGATGCGACCTTCAAGATCGCAGGTTTCGACATAGCTCCTTACCTCGGCTACCTGCCCGCCAGCTTGCCCTTCAGGCTGCAAAGCGCGGTGCTCAGTGCCGATGCCAAGGTGTCGTTTGAGCAGTCGCCGGGTGCGGTGGTCAAGGTGTCGGGTGTCGTGACGGCAGACAAGGTGCTACTGACCAGCCTCGCGGGCGGCAAGCCACTGCCAAAAAACGCAGCAACACCCGCAGGCCAGGAGCTGCTCGCGTTTGAGCAGTTGCGCATCACCATGGTTGATGTGCGGCCACTGGAGCAGTTCGTCAAACTGTCCAAAGTCGAGCTGACCGCGCCTGTGCTGCACATCACGCGGAGCCGGGCGGGGCAGTTGAATCTGCTTGCGCCGGCGCCTGTTGAATCTACGAATGCTACAAAAAACGTAGCTGTTTACGCCCGTATTCAGGGGCCTGTGGCTATAAATGGCAGTAAAAAAGGGGTTGAAACAGCCACAAAACCGGCCTCTAGCGCCAATTCAAGTCAGACGGCTGCTGCGGCAAGCCCGTGGAAGGTGCAGGTAGCCAGCGTCGCTGTGCGTGGCGGCCTGCTGAACTGGCTGGATGAAACACTGGTATCGCCTGCTGCGGTGTCGTTAGCGGGCGTATCGCTTGATGCGTCTAGCATTGCCTTTCCATTTGTGGCCAGTGCGCCTTTGCAATTCAATGGCGCTATGGGCTTGGCTACAGGCACCACTACAGGCACCCCAATAGCCGCCGCAGCATCTGCCGCAGCATCTGCGGCACAAATTGCCTTCAGCGGCACGGCCACCGACCAGGCCGCGCAGGTCACGGCCAGCGTCGCTGCATGGCCGCTGAATATGGCCGCCAAATACATAAGCCAGTTTTTGCTGCCAGCCCTCGGTGGCCAGCTTGATGCGCAGCTTGGCATTAACTGGCAGGCCGCCAGCAGCGGCAAACCGCAAGCGCTGCACATCACCGCCCCGCGTCTAGCCTTGAGCGATGTGTTGCTGGCGCAGGGCAAGGTGTCACTGGTGTCCGTCAAACGGGTTGATGTGACGGGTGTGGACATCGACGTGCCGGGCCAGACTTTCAAGGCCGCCAAGCTGCTGCTGACCCAGCCCAAAGCGCTGGTGGACCGCGACCCGCAGAAACGCTGGATGTACGAGCGCTGGATGGCGGCCCAGGGCGTCGCCACCCGCGCTCCACCACCCACAACAGCCGCCACCAAAGCCAGCGCACCCTTATGGGCCGTCGCCATCAACGACGTAGAACTCATTGGCGGTGCCATGTCGTTCTCTGACAAGGCTGGCAGCAAACCGGTGGCGTTTGAAGTCAGCGCCGTCAATGCCCAGCTCGGCGGCTTGGTACTTGATGACAAACTTCCATCAGCCCCTGCCAGACTGATGCCGCTCACCGCATCGCTACGCCTTGCCGCAGGCCGGTTTGAACCCGGCACGCTGCGCTTCAAGGGTGATCTTGGTTTGACCCCCATTCAGGCGCAGGGGCAACTCAGCATCGACAGGCTGCCGGCGCAGGCCTTTGAGCCCTACTTTGCCGATGCGCTCAATATCGAGCTGCTGCGCGCCGATGCCAGCTTCAAGGGCCGCGTCGCCTACCGCCAGAGCCCGGCCGGCCCGCTTGCCAAGCTCAACGGCAACTTGGCTATTGAAGAGCTGAAAGCCAATACGCTGGCCCCAAGTGAAGACCTGCTGGCCTGGAAGGCGCTTAACCTGCGCGGCCTCAGCATTGCGCTAGACCCGGCCAAAGCCACGCAGCTCGATGTGCATGAAGCCGTGCTGACCGACTTTTTTGCCCGCGTGATCGTCACGCCTGAAGGCCGCATCAATTTGCAGGACTTGGTTAAAACGTCTGCTGCCAGCACTCCACCAAATTCACCCAGTTCACCAGATGCTACTAAAACGATAGCTGGCCCGGCCCCCATCATCAACTTCGGCCCCATCACCCTCGTCTATGGCAAGGTGCTGTTTTCAGACCGCTTCGTCAAACCCAACTACTCGGCCAACCTGACTGAGCTGACGGGCAAACTCAGCGCGTTCTCGTCTAGCGCCAGCGGCACGGGTACCACACCCAGCATGGCCGACCTGGAACTGCGCGGCAGGGCAGAAGGCACGGCATCGCTTGAAATTTTGGGCAAGCTCAATCCGCTGGCCAAGCCGCTGGCGCTCGACATCACCGGCAAGGTACGTGACCTTGAGTTGCCGCCGCTGTCGCCTTACTCGGTTAAATATTCCGGCTACGGCATTCAGCGTGGCAAGCTCAGCGTGGATGTGAGCTATCTGGTGCAGCCCAATGGTCAGCTCACGGCCAAGAACAAGGTCATCCTGAACCAGCTCAGTTTTGGCGATAAGGTTGAAGGCTCCACCGCCAGCTTGCCCGTCAAGCTGGCGGTGGCGTTGCTGGCTGACCGCAACGGCGTGATTGATATTGACCTGCCCATCAGCGGTTCATTGAACGACCCGCAGTTCAGCCTCGGCCCCATCATCATCAAGGTCATCCTCAACGTTATCTTCAAGGCCATCACCGCACCTTTTAGCCTGCTGGCCAGCGCCTTCGGGAGAGGTGGCGGCGACGAGCTGAGTACTGTCGCCTTTGCCAGCGGCAGCGCGCTGCTTGCGCCCGAGGCACAAGCGGGGCTGGATAAAGTCGCCAAGGCACTGTTGGACAGGCCAACGCTGCGCCTTACCGTGGTGGGTACCAGCAGCGTCGATGCCGAGCGTGACGGCTTCAAGCGCGCCCACATTGACCAGCTGGTGCGCGCTGAAAAGCGCCGCAGCGTGGTGAAAGATGGCGGCACTGCCACGGCGGTGGTCAGCATCAGCCCGGCTGAATACCCGCTGCTGCTGAAAGAGGTTTACAAACGCGCCGACATGACCAAACCGCGCAACCTGGTCGGCCTGGCCAAAGACCTGCCGGTGTCGGAAATGGAGGCCCTGCTGCTGGCCGACGTGAAGGTGAGTAGCGATGCCATGCGCGAACTGGCCGTGCAGCGCGGTGTGGCCGTCAAGGACTATCTGGCGGGTAAAAACCTGCCACCTGAAAGGCTGTTTCTGGGGGCGGCCAAAGCCATATCTGACGTTAAACCAGAGGCTAAATGGACACCCAGGGCAGAGCTGAATTTGGCGATACCGTGACAGCGCCTTAAATAGGCGAAAATATAAGGCTTGCCGGGTTTGCCGGGTTATTTTTTACTCGCTCATTTACTCGCTTATCTTGCGTATTTTCCTTGCGCACTTTTTTGCGTACTTTCCATTCTGATTTTTCCTCCATGTTCAATTCATCCAAACCCGTTGCTCCAGTCGCCGTAAAGCCAGTTGTTAAGCCATCTGCCAAAGCAGCAGATGTTCATCCCCTTGACGGCCTGACGGGTGGCGCATTTTCTGCCCCTACATCGGGCGAGCGTGCAGCGCGCATTCGCCAGTGGCTGACCACCGAGCCAAGCGCCGAGCAGATGGCCGAGGTGTACAAAGACCTCGCCAACCGCGACAAGGGCGCAGCCAAACCGCTTAAAGAAAAGCTGGATGAAGTCAAACGCAGCAAAGGGCAAGAAGTCGTTGCTGCCGAGTGGGCCGCAAAAGCCGAGGCGCTGCTGGCAACCGGCAAACTCAATTTGGCCGACGCACTGGCCTGGCAACGCGATGCCGCCAAAGCGGGCGCGCCTCTGTCGAAAGAGCCGCTCGCCGGACTCAAGGTGCAACTGGCCGAGCGCGTTAAAACCATTGAAGACCTGCAGCACCGTACCCAGGTGCAGCGCGAAGCCGCCGTGCTGATTGCGCAGCGCATCGAGGTGCTGTCCATCAAGCCGTGGGTTGACGCAAAAACGGTACTCGAAGCATTGCAGGCTGACGTAGCCCATTGGCAAGCGCAGGCCAATGACATTGCGCTTGACGCAAATTGGGCCAGCGTTGACGCTAAATTTCCGCCACTGCTGGATGCATCACGCGGCCAGTTGCTCGCCGTTTGGGAAGCCTTTCAGGGCGCGATTGCAGTTGCCGTTAAAGCCTTTGATGACAGCGCCGCGCCTTTGCCTGCCGTGCCCATGTGGGCTGACGAGTTGCGCGCCGCGCGTGGCCAGGCATCCGTGGCATCTGTTGATGGTGCGCGCCCGCCAAAAACCAAAATTGACCCCGCCGTGCTCAAAGACATGCGCGAAAAATCAAGCGCCATCGTGCAGGCCGCGCTTGCCAAACTGGAGCACGAAGTGGGCGAAGGCCACGGCAAGGCCACGCCCAAAGTTGCCGCCGATTTGCGTCAGGCCCTGAAAGAAAACATCCGCAATATCGACAGCAAACTGGAAGCTGCTGCCCACGCCGCACTCACGGCCGCAGGCGAACTTGAAGGCTGGCAGCGCTGGCGTGCCGACCAGATCCGCGAAGAGCTGGTCGTCAAGGCTGAAGGATTGGTTGCCAAGCCACTCGGTGGCCGCAAGCAGCAAGACACGCTGCGCGTGATGCGCGACCAATGGAAAACATCCGACCAGGGCGGCACGCCCAACCACACGCTGTGGAAGCGTTTTGACGATGCCTGCAACGAAGCCCACAAGGTTGTTGAAGCGTGGTTAGAGGTCGTCAAAGAGCAACTTGAGGCCACCAAGGCCGAGCGCAAACTGCTGATTGACGAAGTACAGGCCTGGGCTGATGCCAACCAGGCCAACACTGATTGGAAAGCGCAGATACGCAGCCTGAATGGTTTTATAGATAAATGGCGCGAGGCCGGGCACCTGAGTGAGAAAGCCTTTCTAGAGGTCCAGCCGCAGTGGAAGGCCGCGATGGACGCTGCCGACACGCCGCTTAAAACCGCACGCGCCGACAGCCTGGCACGCCGCAAGGCCATGATTGAAGAAGCCCAGGTGCTGGGTGCCGAGCCCGTGCTGCACATTGATGCCGTCAAGTCGCTACAGCAGCGCTGGCAACATGAGGCGCAAGGCGTGCCCATCGAGCGCAAGCAAGAGCAAAAAATGTGGGACGCTTTCCGCAAGCCGATTGACGATGCCTTCCAGCGTAAGACAGCAGAACGTGAAAAAGCCGCCACAGCGCTGGGCGAGTTTGACCGCATGGTGGTCGATGCATCTAAAGCCGTTGCAGCTGCGACGGCCAGCGGTGATGTGGCACAAATTCATGCAGCTGCCAAAGCGCTTGAAGCGATTGTTCGGGGGCAGATGCCCGCGCCAGCATCAGTTGTTGCTGCACCTGTTACTGCACCGGTGGCCGCTGTTGAACAGCCAAAAGAGCCTGTAGCCCAATCAAAATCGGCGCAAGCAGCTACTGAAACCATAGCAGAGCAAGATCCCACAACAGAAGTGCCGGCAACACAAACGCTTGGAAAGGCAGAGTTTGCAGAAGCAGGCCAGAGCGCAACGGCTCCCGCAGAGTCAGCACCTGCCGAAACAGTCGCAGTAGCCGCACCTGTACTTGAACCGAAGAAGGCCCCAGTAAAACCCGTAGTCGCTATGCGCGGCGACGACCGCCCCGGTGCGCGTAAAGCTGAAGCACCTAGAGACAGTCGTGGCGGCAAGTTTGGTGACCGCAAAGATTCACGCCCGGGCAGTAAACCAGGCGGTGCGCGTCAGAGCACCGACAACAAGTTTGAACCCTACCGCCCAGAACGCGAAGGACGCGATGATCGTGGTTCGCGTGACGATCGCGACTTGCGCAGCGGAGATCGCCCGTCATTTGCAGACCGTGGCCCGCGCGTAGAGGCCCCCCGTTTAGGCGATGCCGCCTTCCGCGCCCAGCGCGAAGCCTTTGAAGCCGCCAACATGGCCCTTAAAAAGCTCGCCATGCAAGCCCACGGCGAGGTGCTTACCAACCTGCTCACCGCATGGAAAAAGCGCGACGCAGCGCAACTGCCCAGCGTACAAGACCTGGGCAAAGCCATCACACCAGCCGTGCATGGCAGCTGGGCAAAAGCCGTCACTAAAGCTGTCAGCACTGCATCGGGCAAAGATGCTTCCGAGTCACTGCTGCGACTGGAGATGGCTGCCGAATTGCCAACGCCCGCCGAGCACATCAGCGCGCGCCGCATGTTGCAGTTGCAACTGCTGACCAAACGCAATGCGCCAGCGCCGATTGAAACCTGGGGTGAAGACACCGCCAAGGTATTGGCCGGTGACTTTGAAGGCAGCAACGCCCGCCGTGTGCAAAACGCGCTGAAGGTTTTGCTGAAACGATGAGGCTTGAGGGTACTTCTAGAAATGCAGATTTTCGGGATGAAGTGCAAGGCGCGTGTCGCATCGCCCTTTGGGCTCATACGAGGGTCGCGCAGGAACCGGAACGTACTTCAGGTACGTGAGGATTTCGAGCACCGCGCAACGCCGCAATTCGCCCGAAAAATGAATTTATAGAAGTACCCTTGGCGCTTGCGTATGGATTCTATTTCTAACTGTCAGGTTCTATTTCTAACTTGACATGAAAATTTTCATGCAGCATGATGGCATGAAGCTATTCAAGGAGTTTTCATGCTCAAAGAAGTAGGCACCAGCGGCCAGATATCGCTGGGCAAAAAATACGCAGGCCAGTTGTTTGACGTGGTGTTTTACCCCGACGGCCGGGTTGAACTGGTGCCCATGAAGGCCATCCCCACCGTGCAGACCGATGCATCAACAGACGCAACCGCAGGCCACCGCGTACAGGAAGAAACACACCCCTACCGCGTCGGCGACGGCTGGCTCACGCCCGAGCGGCTGGCGCGCCGCAAGGCAGTGCGCGAGCGTTCGCCGGAAGAACTCGAAGCCTTTCGCAGCCAATGGGAAGCTGAAAATAAGGATGCCATTGCGGCCATGAATCTGCGTATGACCAAAATCGGATCCATGGGATTGCGCGTTCATGAAAGGCGTACAGCCAAAGCCCAGCAACGCCCCGAATCAACGGGTGAATGGGCAGAAAAACACGCGGTTGAGATCGACGAATACAACGCTTGGGCGAGCCAGCGTGAACCCTACTCTCAACGGGTGCGTCGCTGGCGTGAAAGCGTCGTCCCGCAAAGCGAAGCGGGCAAGACTTGAACGTGGCACGCTTCGACATTTACCCAAACCCTGTTACGCCGGATAGGTCAGACTTTCCATTTGTACTTCAAATTCAGAGCGATTTTTTGTACCGCTTTGTTGAGCGTGTTTGCGTGCCGCTGGTACGCAAAGAGCTTATACCTGGACTGACCGAGCGCTTTAATCCATCCATAGAGGTCAGCGGTGAAGTGCTCCGCTTGCACCCACTAGGCATCAGCGTGTTTTACGCGAGCGAATTGCGCACCAGTGTCGGGTCGGCAAAAAATGAAGCGTTAGAAATCGAAGATGCGCTGGATATGCTGCTACGAGGTTATTGATGCAGCTAAACGCCAGAAAGCTCTAAAACGGTAAGCCATGACTCCCCAAACCTTCATCACCAAATGGGGCCCCGGCGGCCCGGCTTATGCGCTCAATGAAGAGCAGGGCGCGCAAAGCCATTTCATTGACCTGTGTGACGTGCTGGGCGTGCCTAGGCCGGGCAGTGTTGTGGGCTACAAATTTGAAGAAAAAAGCGCACTCATTGGCGGGCGTATCGGCTATGCCGATGTCTTCAAGCAGGGCGCGTTTGCGTGGGAGAACAAAGCCCCCGGAAAAAATCTCGACGCTGCCCTCAAGCAGTTGCTCACCTACAGCTTGGCTCTGAGCAACCCGCCTATTCTGGTGGTGTGTGACCGCCTCACCATTCGCATCCACACCCAGTTCACCGGCCACCCGACTGAAACACACAGCGTTGAACTTGAAGAGTTAGAGCAGCCTGAAAAGTTAGCGCTGCTGCGCCGCATCTGGCTTGAGCCGGAAAGCTTCAGACCGAAAAAAACCTCAAGAGACATCACCGAGGCCGCCGCCAAAAGCTTTGCCACCTTGGCTGATGGCCTACGCAAGCGTGGCCCCAACAAAGCCACGCAAGCGCTAGCGGCGCAAAGCCATGCTGATGATGTGGCGCATTTTTTAACCCAATGCTTGTTCTGCTTTTTTGCCGAAGACGTTGGCCTGCTGCCGGGCCGCATGTTTGAAGGGCTGGTCAACAACCGCCGCTTGACCAGCGACTTACTCACCGAAGGCTTGAGTAAATTATTCACCGCTATGCGTGATGGCGGCATGTACGGCAACGACCACATTCCCTGGTTTAACGGCGGCTTGTTTAAGACTATTCATGTGCCACCACTCACGGTGCTAGACACCACCGAGCTGCGCAACGCCGCCAGCCTGAACTGGAGCGCCATCGACGTGTCGATTTTCGGCACACTGTTTGAGCGTGGGCTTGACCCCAGCAAACGCAGCCAGTTAGGCGCGCACTACACCGACCCAGCCACGATTCAAAGAATCATTGAGCCCGTTTTGACGCGACCTTTGCTACAAATTTGGGAGCTGCTCACGACCGTATTGATTGGCCTGCTGGCCAAAAGCAAGAAGAAAAACGATGCAAACTACCAGGCAGCGCATGCCAAATTCATTGAATGGCTGGACCAGTTGAAAAACTACCGTGTGTTAGACCCAGCCTGCGGCAGCGGCAACTTTTTGTTCCTTGGCCTTAAAGCGCTAAAAGACATTGAACACAAAAGCCACCTGGACGCAGCCGCCATGGGGCTTGAGCGTGAAGCCGATTTGGTCACTGGCCCGCACAACATGCTGGGTATTGAGCTGAACGAATACGCCGCCGAGCTGGCGCGTGTGACCGTGTGGATTGGCGAGTTGCAGTGGCGCTTGCAGCACGGCTATGAATTCAAAACCAACCCGGTGCTGGAGCTGCTAGATCACATTGAGTGCCGTGATGCGTTGATTGAATTTCTCCCTCTCCCACCGGGAGAGGGTAGGGGTGAGGGCTCCCCGACTGCCAGTAGCGCTACCCGTGATGAGTCGCGGGCGGGGCAGACACCGGCGGCTCATACGCTTCGCTTTTTGAAATCGCCGCCGGTGTCCGCCCCACCCGCACCTCTGAAAGCAGAGAGCGAGCGTAGCAATTTGGGGTCGGATCCAAGACCGCAGGGCGCAGGCTCAGACCCCAATTTGCGGACTACCGGAGCGAGCGCTGGTTCTGGCGCGGATTTATCCGCTCCCAAATTGCGGGCCATAGAAGCGAGCTGGCCACCATCAAGCATCGTCATTGGCAACCCGCCGTTTTTGGGCGATAAAAAAATGCGCTTAGAGTTGGGTGATGAATACACCGAGGCGCTTCGCAAGGTGTACGCGGGGCGTGTCCCCGGCGGTGCAGACTTAGTGACGTATTGGTTTGAGAAAGCGCGGGGACATATTGAGTCCAAAGGCCTTGGAGCTGCTGGCTTAGTAGCAACCAACTCTATTCGGCAGGCTGCAAATCGCAAGGTACTAGATAGGGTCTGCGCTACCAGCCGAATTTATGACGCATGGAGTGATGAACCGTGGGTAAATGAAGGTGCTGCGGTACGTGTGTCTCTCATTAGTCAAGGCTGGGGTGAATGCTGTTTTTTGAACGGCACTCAGGTTGCGCACATTAACGCTGACTTAACCGATGGTTCTGGTGGTTTTGACCTTACTAAAGCCCAACCATTGCCTGAGAATAAAAACGTTTGTTTTTTTGGGCTTTCCCTCGCGGGGGAGTTTACAGTGACCGGGCAGCTTGCGCGTAGCTGGCTACTGAAAGGCGGCAACCCGAATGGGAAACCGAACAGTGATGTGATTCGCCCGATATGGAACGGAGCCGATGTGACTCGGCGTGCGGCAGATCGGTGGGTCATCGACTTTGCTTTGATGGACGAGAGTGAGGCTCGTTTGTATGAGTTGCCATTTCAGCATTTAGTCAGATTTGTTTACCCCGTTCGTGTTGCCAACAACCGCGAAGCCAGAGCCCGAATGTGGTGGCGGCATGGTGAAGCTCGACCTGCGATGCGCACTGCACTTAGTGGTCATGCCCGCTTCATCGTCACATCGGAAACATCTAAACATCGTTACTTTGTGTGGAGCCCGGCGGGCATTGCCCCGGAGCATAAGCTGGTGGTGATTCCGCGCTCTGACGATCAGGCATTCGGAGTTCTGTCCTCTCGCATCCATGTGGTGTGGGCGCTTGCAACTGGTAGCACTTTGGAGGATAGACCTGTTTACACCACCAGCCGTTGTGTAGAGCCGTTTCCGTTTCCTTCTGGGCTAACCTTGAATCTCAAGTCCAGCCGCTACCGTAACCCGCAGTCCAACGCCATCGCTTCAACCGCCAAACGCCTCAACGACCTGCGTGAAAATTGGCTAAACCCACCTGAGTGGACGCAAGTCGTACCAGAAGTCATTCCCCTCGGCATGAGCACCAGCCCCTACCCAGACCGCATCCTGCCAAAGCTCGGACACGAGAAAGACCTGGCCGAGCGCACGCTGACCAAGCTCTACAACGCCCGCCCCGCATGGCTAGCTGCCGCGCACCAGGCGCTAGACGAAGCGGTAGCCACCGCCTACGGTTGGGCTGATTACACAGCTGACATGCCCGATGAAGAAATCTTGAAGCGGCTACTGGCGTTGAATTTGCAGCGAGCGGGTGAAGATAAGACAGTTGACACTAAAAAGTAGTATCATTTACAATGCATCGTAAGCATCAAAAAACACTAGAGCTTGTCTTTGCGCGTCCCGTATCAGGCGGTATCAAGTGGCGCGATATTGAAGCCTTGCTGGTGGCGTTGGGTGCTGATGTTGCTGAGCGCGAGGGGTCGCGGGTGGGTGTTAAATTGTTTGATGATCGCCGGGTTTTCCACCGCCCACATCCCTCACCGGATACCGACAAGGCGGCGGTTGAAAATATACGTAAATGGTTTGAGGCGAATGGAGTAACCCCATGAAAAACGTGATGGAAATTGACGGCTACAAAGCCTTGATAGCGTTTGACCCCGATACCAACCAGTTTCGGGGCGAGTTTGTTGATCTGAATGGCGGCGCTGACTTTTACGGATTGAATGTCAAATCTCTTAAGCGCGAAGGCAAAATTTCGCTCAAAGTCTTTCTTGATATGTGCCGCGAAGACGGCGTTGAACCGCGTAAAAGCTATTCAGGCAAGCTGATGGTGCGCTTGCCAGTTGTACTGCACGAGCGTGCGGCGGTGTCTGCTGCATCGCAAGGCAAAAGCCTGAATGCCTGGTTGGCCGATGTCGTTGAGCAAGCGGCGCTTGCTTAAGGCTTTGCTGGTTACACAGCCGAAATGCTAGAAAAAGAAATTTCGAAACGCCTATCGTCGCTGCGTTCCCACGCCTTCAAGGCAAGATCAGCACCACCGCCTGCCCGTCTGTCGTGAACGGGTCGCCTGCGGCGTTTGTGCCGTGCGTGGCCGGCGACACGGCCACGCTGGCCACCCGACTGGCACCGGCGGCGGTGAGGTCGGCGACGATGACGGCCCGTTCATCGTCGATGGCCGTGTCAATGCGATGGGTCGGGAGGTGCTGGCGCGAGATTTCGATGCCGATGTCAAAACTGGCGGTCGCTACCCAGAGCGGGCGGCAACCGGGCAGCAGGCAGTAGGCGGTTTTCCACAGCCGGGTATGGTGCCGGCGGCGGATGCTGGGGACACCAGAGTCGGGTTTTTCAAAGGTCAGGTTTTGCGGCCTGTCGGCGTAGAAGGCGGGGGTTGCCGGCCCGGTCGGGTCAGGCTGGTTCTGGATGGCGGCGATGGCTTCCTGTAGCACGCGCACCGGCGTTGGCGGGTCGGCCAGCATCCAGCCTGCGCGCTTGAAGGCCGCAGTCATGTCTTCTTCACTGCCCACCAGCAACAGCGAGACTGGCTCCATCTGCCCGCCTATCAGGTCTTCGCTCCAACGTGGCAGGCCGGTTGGCAGCGTCATTTGCAGCGACTGCAAGGTGACCGGATGCGCAGCCGGGACAGGCCGGGCCGCAATAAGCTTTGTTCTGCCGGCCATAACGCCGGCTGCGCCAATGGCCACCAGCACCAGTGCTACGCCTGCTACACGCAGGCCGGGTGCGCCGCGCGTCGGCAGCCTGAAGGTGTCCAGCCAGGCAATGGTGCCGCCGTAGTGCAGAAAAAACAGCAGCGACGTCAGCAGCATCAGCGCCAGCCCCAGGCTGCCCAGCAGGTCGGATGGCCAGTGCACGCCCAGGTAGAGCCGCGACAGGCCTATGCCCACCATGACCAGCAGCAAGGCAACCACGCCCAGGGCGCGCAAGCCCCGATGCACGCGGCTTGCCAGCAGCAGGGCTGCGAGCAGCCCGTAAACGACGGCACCGCCCAGCATATGGCCGGACGGGAAGCTTGCTTCATGGGCGGTGATGATCGCGTCAACTGGACGTGCATACGAAAACAGCGCCTTGAGAATGACCGCCATCAGACCCGCCAGTAACGGGGCTAACAGCACGGTAGCGGCCAGACGCGGCCGCTGCGAAGCCAAGGCGAGCAGGATAATTCCGCCGCATAGCAGGGCTAGCACGGTTGAGCTGCCCAGTTCGGTCAGGCTCAGCATGATCCGCGTCATCGCAGGGGTCCGAAAGAGGGCGACGACGTTGTGCAGCCGGATGTCTAGAACCACCAGCGGGTCTTTGGCCGTGAGGTCTTCCATCACCCCCAAAAAAAACCACAGCCCCGCAATGATGCCGATGCCAGCAAGCGTCCATGACAAGCCCCACGGGCTATCGGGGTCGAGACGGCGGGTGGCAAATTGCGCCGTACGCGGAAAGCGCGTGCCGAGATCGTGCGCGAAACTGCGTTGGCTCCACCGCCGGCCGATGATGTCGCTAACCGGCACCAGCTCATGCCACAGCTGGCGCCTGTGCTCCAGAAAAAGGAGCACGACGAGTATCAGGCCAGCCGGTATGAGTACCAGGGCCAGAAACAGAAAGCCGTAAAAAATAAGCGATGAAAGCATGAAGTCGGGTCAATGTGGTCGATTCAATGCGGCGCTGGGTTCAAAAGTTGCCTGGACAATTAAATGCGATAAGAGGCCAATATGCCACTGGCTGCGCAGTGGCCGTGTGATACGGTGCAGCTAGATTGTGTAGGAGCTCTGTTGGATATAAGGGATTTATGAAAAATCAATCTTTCCGCCGTCGCCTGGGTTTTGCCGTGCAGGGCGTTCGTTCAGCCTGGCTTCGCGAAAGTAGTTTTCGCCTACAGTGCGTGGCTGCCCTGTGCGTGCTGCTAGCTCTGTTGTGGTTCAGGCCAGCCATGCTGTGGTGGACACTGCTGCTGCTGAACTGCGGCATGGTGCTGGCGGCCGAGCTGTTCAATACGGCGCTGGAGCATGCCCTTGACCACCTGAGCCCGGAACGCCACCCTGCCATTCAGGTCGCCAAGGACTGTAGCGCCGGCGCGGTGTTGCTCCTCAGCCTGACGGCAAGCGGCAGTTTCATTGCCTTTTTGATCGCCCAATGGGGCCCTGGTTGAGGTCGACAAGCCCTGACCACATCGATCACGGTGTCATCTCAGGTGATATCATATGTCGATGAAAGTTGTGCTCGATACCGATGTAGTGGTTGCGGCTATGCGCAGCACGGCGGGTGCTTCTGCAGAGCTGATTCGGATGGCGCGGCGGCAAGAATTGACTTTGGCAGCGAGCGTGAGCTTGATGATGGAATACGAAGCAGTCTGTTTGCGTGACGAGCACATGGCTGCAGCAGGGCTTGACCAGCGCCAGGTCACGGTTTTTTTGGACGCAATCGCTTCGTTTGTAAAACCTGTCAAGGTGCATTTTTTATGGCGACCACAACTGCACGACCCTGCTGACGAGTTGGTGCTGGAAGCTGCTGTCAACGCCGATGCTGATGCACTTATCAGCTTTAACCTTCGCCATTTCAAAGTCGCAGTAGCCAAGTTCAATTTTCGCCTGGAGACACCGGGCGATTTTTTAAGGAGTCTTCGATGAGCCAACTCAGCACCTATCCGTTGCGGCTTCCCCGTTCTATCCGCGCAGGAGTTGAGCGCGTGAGCCGTCAAGACGGCACCAGCATCAACCAGTTTGTGAGTATTGCAGTCGCTGAAAAGCTAGCTATGTTAGAGGCCGAAACCTTTTTCACAGAACGCGCAGCCCGAGCCGACTTAGCCGCGTTCGACCAGTTGATGCAGCGCAAAACGGGTGTACCGACCCAAGACGGTGACCAAATTTAACTGGATTGAATCGTGGCCGATATGCCCGATGAAGAAATCTTGAAGCGCCTGCTGGCGCTGAACCTTGAGCGCATTGGCGCACAACCATGAATGTCACTACCGCTACCGATAGCCATCCCATAGACCCGCATATCCGCGCTCAAATCATGCAGCGCCTGGCCGCAGTCGAGGCGCAGTACGGTGTGCGGGTGCTTTACGCCTGTGAGTCGGGTAGCCGTGGCTGGGGCTTTGCATCGCCTGATTCGGACTACGACGTTCGGTTTATCTACGTTCGGCCAGTACGCGACTACTTGCAGGTTTTTGACATTCGCGATGTGATTGAAGAAGTGCCCGGCCCGGTGTTTGATGTAAACGGCTGGGACTTGCGCAAGGCGCTCAAATTACTCTCAAAAGGCAATGCGACGCTGGTGGAATGGCTGAGCTCGCCCGTGGTGTACGTCGAAGACGGCGTTTTTACCGCCAAGCTGCGCGCTGCCATGGCACAGGTCTACCAGCCGCATCGCGGGTTTCACCATTACCTGCACATGGCGCGTGGCAACTATCGCGAGTATTTGCAAGGCGAAGTGGTACGTGCCAAAAAGTATTTGTATGTGCTGCGCCCCATATTGGCCGCGCAATGGACACTGGCTAAAAGCGGCGTACCACCGATGGCGTTTGAATCACTGGTTGATGCGATGGTGAGCGACCCGCTGCTGCGCGAAGATATCGACGACCTGCTGCGTGAAAAGCGGCAAGTGCTTGAAGCCGCACCCGTGCAGCGCAGGCCTCGGTTAAATGCGTTTATTGAAGAAAGCCTGGCCCAGCTTGCACTTGCCGCGCCACCAGCGCCGCAGCACGATATGTCGGTTCTGGATGAGCTGCTGGCCGATACAGTGTTGTCATAACGAGGGTGTCAGTGATCTACGGATTGATCGTGGCAACCACAAATGCGTCAGTGCTGTGACGGCCAGTAATGAAATGGCAATCGCCAGCAGCGCATCGGCCAGGTCAAACTGGTCATCTCTGAAGTTGGCTGCGTCGTAGTCGCGCTGGGCTTGTTCAGCCTGGGCTTTGACCTCGATTTTCTTTTGGCCTTGCTCAAGCGCCAGCAGCTCGTACTGCGCGATTGCCTTTTGGTAGTTGGCTTGCTCGGACGCGGGCTGGGACGATGCGGCAAGCCTGATTTGCAGCAGCGTACTCTTGGCTACTTCTTCACGGATGTTGCGGGCCTGATAAAAATTCCAGTAGTCAATTTTGTTGGCCTGGGCTTGCTGCATGGCTTGCACGATGTTGTCGTCCTTGACCTTGCAGATACCCATAAAGGTGGCCAGCAGCGCTATCGTCAGACTCTGTTGATTTAACGGTTTCAAGCGGGTCGATGTCCATGGGGTAGTCTTGTGACAATTTAAATATGATTTAAATACGATTTCAATGCTATAAATTGAGTAGCTGGTCACGCCCGTATTTATTGGGCTAGAGCCATTTTATGTCTATATTCAAGCAGTTTTATCGGATTTACTTCAAGGCTGCGGGGCAAGCAGGCTATTGGGTGATACTCGACGTTTTAATCGCGTAACCGAGTACACAGGAGGCTCCTCATGCACACCAGGCACCAGCATCTCGTTAAAACTGAACTGCGCCGCTTGCGCCCCACGCAGATCACCGTGGGCTACACCGAGGTGCAAGAAAAGCGCGGGCTGTGGTCGGGCATGGTCAAGACTGATCGCAAGCGGTTTTTAAGTAGCCATTGGTTTCCGGCGGTGCGTGGGCCGGGGAATAACTTTTATATCGTTGACCATCACCACCTGGGCTTGGCCTTGCTGGAAGAGGGCGTGGAGCAAAGCTTTGTGGTGCTGCTCAAAGACTTTAGCTTGCTTGATAAAGACGAGTTCTGGACGGTGATGGACCATCACCAGTGGGTTCACCCCTACGACGGCAAAGGCAAGCGGCTAACGACTGCTGCGTTGCCTAAAACGCTGGGCGGTTTGACCGATGACCCGTACAGAAGCTTGGCGGGTGATGTGCGCCATGCGGGCGGCTTTCCGAAAGACCAAACCCCGTTTGCCGAGTTTTTATGGGCTGATTTTTTTCGGCGGCGCATCAAGACCACGCAACTTCAGCGCGACCCTGACGCTGCTCTGCAAGCGGCTATGCTGCTGTGCCATAGCGCTGAGGCCTCGCACCTGCCGGGCTGGTCGGGTGAGGCCGCACCGTTGATTGGGTGAATGTGTTGACTTTAAGCTGGCGCGACTGGCCCGCTGATTTGCTGGCCGGCGTGTCCGTTGCGGGGGTGCTGTTGCCAGAGGCGGTAGCCTACGCGGCCATTGCGGGCGTAGAGCCTATGCATGCGTTGCTGGCTACCTTGATTGGGCTTACTGTTTATCCGTGGCTTGGCACTAGTCGCTTTGCCATGGTTGCGCCTACGTCGTCAGCTGCGGCCGTGTTTGCATCTGCGTTGGCCATAGGCGGGCCCGCTATGGGTTACGCGCTGGTGGGCGTAACGGGTCTTTTGTTTTTATTGGCAGCGCTGCTGCGGGCAGGCTTTTTAGGGGCTTTTATTTCGCGCCCGGTACTGCGCGGTTTTGCTTGGGCCTTGGCGCTGACCATCATGGTCAAACAGTTGCCGCACATCACGGGCGTGGCTGCGAATGGCGCGCAAACAGGCCTGCTGCTGTGGCATTGGCTGCTGGATGCGGCGCACTGGAATTCGACCAGCATGCTGTTGGGTGCGGGCGCTCTAGTTCTGTGGCTGGGTATTCGCCATGGGCTGTCGCGTTGGGGGTTTGTGCCTGTCTCCTTGATCGTGCTGGGGCTGAGCGTGGCGCTGTCAGCAGCGTTTAACTTGGGCTCGCGTGACGTGTTGCTGGTGGGCGATATTGCATGGCAACGCTTAAGCTGGGGTTTGCCGGTGCTGAGTACCGAGCAGTGGCTGCGTACCTGGGAAATTGCGCCTGCACTGCTGCTGATTTTGTTTGCCGAGTCATGGGGTTCGGTGCGCTCACTGGCGCTGCAACAAGGCGACAGTGTTGATGCCAACCGTGAGCTGTTGGCGCTTGGCGTTGCCAATTTAGCCAGTGGTTTGGTGCAGGGTCTGCCTGTCGGTGCAGGGTACTCCGCTGCCTCGGCAGCCCAAGCTGCGGGCGGGCGCAGCAAGTGGGCTGGCGCGGCGGCGGCTGCAGCACTTGGTGCGCTGCTGTGGCTGGCGCGGCCTTGGCTTGCGCTGCTGCCCGTGCCGGTGTTGGCCGCTGTGGTGCTGGCGATTTTGTCGCACAACCTGTGGCCAACGGCGGTGCTGTCAACCTTGCGCTTGGGTGGTGACGCATGGCTTGCGGTGGTGGCCGCAGCGGGCGTGCTTTTGTTTGGCGTGCTGTTTGGCATGCTGCTGGCGGTGGTGCTGTCGTTGCTGCTGGCGATTCGCCGCTTTGCGCTGCCGCTGGTCAGCGAGCTGGGCCAGCTTGGCGTTACCCGCGACTACGTTGACCATGCACGCCACCCCGAGGCAACGCTTCAACCCGGTGTGCTCATCATGCGGCCCGCAGAGCCATTGTTTTTTGCCAATGCAGAGCAGGTTTTCCAGTTGGTGTTGGCGCGTTCAAAAGCCGTGCAGGCGAGGGTGGTTGTGTTGAGCCTTGAGGTCAGCGACGACCTTGACAGCACGGCAGTGGAGGCACTGGCTGAATTTGCCACGGCCTTACGTGTTGAAAGTGTTGTGCTGATGCTCGCCCGCGTCAAAGACAAGCCCCGGCAAGCCCTGATACGCGTGGGCTTGGCGACCAGTGAAAGCCTTGGCCGTGGTGGCGTGCAGCTCTTTTGGAGCGTGGATGATGCCGTGCATGCGGCAGACGTGTGGGTATCTGGTACGAAAAAATTGCTACTAAAAAAGTAGCTGATCACGCCCGTATCGATTGGCTTGCAGCCGTTTTTATCCCTAAAAATGGCCATTTTTTAGATAAAAACCATCAAAAAGCAGCGTCAAATCCGAAAACTCATGTTCAAACCGCTCGCGGTTGACGAAGTAGGCTTCTGACGCCACTGCAAAAAACTCTGCGGGTGCTGTTGCGCCGTAGGCATCCAGCCAGGGCGGCTCACCGCCAAAGCGCTCGGCCATGGCGAGCTTTTCTTTAAACGCTGCATAGGCCTCTTGCATGGTGGCTTGCCAGTGCGCTTTGGCGGCGCGTGAGGGAAGGGGCGGGCAGCCGTTGGCGATGCCGCCGGCCGCGCTGTGCATGTCCAGCTTGTGGACAAACTCATGGATGACGACGTTGTAGCCTCGGGCGGTTGAATTGGCTGACTTGCCCGATGCGGCCACGTCCTGCCAGCTCAAGGTCACGGGGCCACCTTCCATGGCTTCGCCTGCCAGCTGTTCGCTGTAGCGATGCACTACGCCTGCGGCATCGCGCGCTTCGCGGCGTGCCAGCATGGGGCCGGGGTGCAGCACGATGCCCTTGAATTCGTCGT
>JBKJOH010000063.1:0-8070 GCA_046593295.1 Polaromonas sp.
AAGGCGCGCGACCGGATCGCCGTGCTCGCCGCCCTGAACCTGGCGTTCGAGCTGTCCGAACTGGAGGCCAATACCCTGAAGGCTTCCCTCAGCAGCCCGTCCATACCCGCCGCCGCAGGGTCGGGCACATTGCAGCATGCAGCAGAGCAGCCACAGCTGGCGTCCCTGCTGCAGCGCCTGGATACCGCGCTCGGCGTGGACGGCCGACTGCTGTAGCGGCCTGGTCCGCTGCGCAACCCGCACCTGCTTCAGGCGCTGCGCAAACAGCGGCATGCGCCTACAATGACATTGTCTGCGGTGCGCACCGGGCTTTATATTTCCTTGAACCAATGCTCTACGAGCACGGGCTTGGTAAATTGTCTGGCAGGCGTGATCGTCTCGCGTCAGACGAACCCGAAACCAGACTGCCCTCGCCCACCTGAACCCTGGTTCAGGATGACGGCCCAGTGGCACTCGCAGACACCTTATTTTTTCGCCCGCCGCGGCGCCTGCCGCATGAACCTCGAACCCCTGCTCATTCTTGAACTCGCCTTGCTGGGCGTCGGCACCGGTTTTCTTGCGGGTCTGCTGGGCATTGGCGGGGGCATGCTGATGGTGCCCTTCATCACTATCATCCTCACGGGCAAGGGCTATCCGCCCGACTACACCGTGAAGATGGCCGTGGCCACCTCGCTCGCCACCATCTGCTTCACCTCGCTGTCGTCGGTGCGCGCGCACCACCGGCGCGGTGCGGTGTTGTGGCCCATCGTTCGCCTGCTGGCGCCCGGCATCCTGCTGGGCTCTCTGGTCGGCGCGCAGGTGGCTGTGGCGCTGCCAGGCAAGACCCTGAGTGTTCTGTTCGCGATTTTCGTGGCGTTCTCCGCCACCCAAATGCTGCTGGACCGCAAACCCAAGCCCAGCCGCACCTTGCCCGGCCGCCTGGGCACCTTCAGCATGGGCTGGCTGATCGGCATGCTGTCTTCGCTGGTAGGCGCGGGCGGTGCCTTCGTCTCGGTGCCCTTCATGACCTGGTGCAACGTGAAGATCCACGATGCCGTGGGTACGTCGGCCGCGCTGGGTTTTCCGATCGCACTGGCCGGTACGCTGGGCTACATCTGGGCCGGGCAGGGCTTGCCGCAGATGCCGCCTGGTTCGGTGGGCTACCTTTACCTGCCGGGCCTGGCCGTGATCTCGCTGGCCAGCATGAGCACGGCACCGCTGGGCGCGCGCACGGCCCACCGCATGGACATCCGGCCGCTGAAGAAGATATTCGGCGTGGTGCTGTATGCGCTGGCGGCGTATTTTCTGCTGCGCTGAAACATCTCAATCCGGCGTAACCGATCAGTTAAAATGATGAGTTGATCGCACGGGAGCGCAGTCATTTGTT
Organism: Polaromonas sp.; assembly: GCA_046593295.1. Classification (GTDB taxonomy): domain Bacteria; phylum Pseudomonadota; class Gammaproteobacteria; order Burkholderiales; family Burkholderiaceae_C; genus Polaromonas. Next base: position 1,367 of record JBKJOH010000063.1, read on the forward strand.
GCCATTTTAGGAGTCAGTATCTTGCAAAGATGGATCTGCTATGCCCATGCCGGGCGAGAAGGCTTTGGACTGCTTAATGGAGAGTCGATTGACGTTCATGAGGGCGACATTTTTTCGAATTCCCGTAGTACCGGCGTAACGCTTGCTTTGAGCGATGTGCAAGTTAATGTGCCATGCCAACCCAGCAAGCTCATTGGCTTGTGGAATAACTATCACGCTCAGGCTGCCAAGCAAAATTTGGTCATTCCTGCGGAGCCTCTTTATTTCATCAAGGCATCCAGCAGCTATTGTCCACATGAAGCCGAGTTTTCCGCTCCTGCCAGCTACGATGGGCGTGTGGTTTACGAAGGTGAACTTGGCGTGGTGATTGGAAAGCGCTGCAAGGCAGCGACCCTCGAAGAATCCGAGGCTGCCATCTTCGGATATACCTGCGTAAACGACATCACCGCCCTCGATCTGATTGGGCGCGATACGTCGTTTGCACAATGGACCCGTGCCAAGAGTTTTGACGGTTTCGGAGCGTTCGGTCCTGTCATCGCGGTCGGACTGAACTGGAAGAGTCTGTCGGTGCGCACGCTTGTCAACGGGCGAGAGCGGCAAAACTATCCCTGCAGCGATATGATTTTTTCACCGCCTCACATCGTGCAGGCGCTCTCACAGGACATGACATTGATGCCCGGTGATGTCATTGCCTGCGGCACCTCAGTGGGTGTTTTACCCATGAAACACGGGACTGTGGTGGAAGTTGTCATCGACAGTATCGGTACGTTGAAAAATATTTTTGTTGAAAGATCGTCGGCATGAAAATTTGTATTGTGGGCGCGGGTGCCATTGGGGGCATGCTGGGTGTCAAGCTGTCGCTCACCGGCCATGATCTCACCCTGATTTTGCGCGGCACCAATCTGGAGGCTGTTCAGCAAAATGGTTTGAAACTCATCGAGGAAAATGGCAATGAGCTGTTGGCCCATCCGATACGTGCTACTTCCCGCATCGCAGACGCTGGGGCGCAGGACCTGGTCATCCTGGGCCTAAAAGCCCACCAGGTTGCCGCAGTGGCGCCAGAGCTTCCTGCTTTGATGAAAGAGGGCACACGCGTCATCACCATGCAGAACGGCATACCGTGGTGGTACTTTCACAAGTTGCCTGGCGAAGCAGGCAAGCCATTTGTGGGGACGACGGTGCAGGCAGTGGACCCCGGTGGCATCATTGCCCAGCATATCGACATTGACCGTGTCATCGGTAGCGTGGTGTACCCCGCAAGCGAGGTGATTCGACCCGGAGTGATCAAGGTCATCGAAGGCAACAAGTTTTCTCTTGGTGAAATCGATGGTAGCGACACCTCCAGCATCCGCACCATTGCGGACGCTTTCAAGGCAGCGGGTTTCAAGACACCGATCTCCAATGACATCCGTTCCGAGCTGTGGCTCAAGTTGTGGGGCAATTTGAGCTTCAACCCTATCAGTGCACTGACCCATGCCACGCTGGAAGACATTTGTCTGTATCCGCACACGCGTGAGCTTGCCGCCAACATGATGCGGGAGGCGCAAAGCATTGGTGAAAAACTGGGCGTTCAGTTCAAAGTGAGTTTGGAAAAACGCATTGCCGGTGCCCAATCCGTGGGGCAGCACAAGACATCCATGCTGCAGGATGTGGAAATGGGCCGGCCGCTCGAATTGCAGGCCTTAATGGGTGCCGTGATTGAACTCGGACAGATTACTCAGACGCCTACACCCATCATCACCTCGGTCTATGCCCTAGCCAGTTTGCTCGCAAAAAACTTGCAAGACCATAAAGCCACCTTGCGGATGAACTGACCGCTCGTTGCTGCCACTTTTTTTCACTTTACTATTTGTACCAATGACCTCTTTTACTACCCTCTCAGAAATGGTTGCGCTGCACGCGCGTCGAAATCCAGCGTCTATCGCCATCTCGGCACCTGCGGCTAAACCCCTCAGCTATGACGGCTTGTCTCAGTTGATAGCGCGTACAGGTGAGCAGCTCAATGCATTGGGTATCGGCAGAGGTGATCGCGTAGGGCTGGTGCTTCCCAACTGCCCTGAAATGGCAACGGCGTTTGTCGCGGTGGCGAGCGCCTGCACTGCAGCGCCCTTGAACATGGCATACCGCGCTGACGAGTTCGAGTTTTACCTGACGGATTTGAAAGCCAAGGCACTGTTGGTTGCCGCTGGCAGCGACACGCCGGCGCGCGCGGTGGCACAGAAGCTGGGCATTGCAGTGCTGGAAGTTGTGGCGTTGCCGGAGCAGGGCTGCGGAAATTTTGAAATCACCGATCAAAGCGTCGGCAACGACGCTACTGGACGTTTTGGAACAGCTTGCGCAGATGATGTTGCGTTGATCCTGCACACCTCGGGCACTACGTCACGCCCCAAGATCGTTCCACTGACCCACAAAAATGTGTGTGCCTCGGCCCGCAGCATCAGTAAGACACTGCAACTCACTTCGGCAGACCGGGAGCTTCATCTAATGCCGCTGTTTCACATTCACGGACTCATCGCAGGTGTGCTCGCACCCCTGGCTGTGGGCAGCGAAATCTTTGTGACACCAGGCTTCAATGCGTTGAAATTTTTTGGCTGGATGAAGGAATGCAAACCTACTTGGTACACCGCGGTACCTACCATGCACCAGACAATACTGTCGCGCGCCGGCGGCAATATGGATGTCATTGAGAACAATCCTCTGCGGTTTTTGCGTTCGTCGTCATCGTCCATGCCGACTCAGGTTATCACTGAACTCGAGCGTGTTTTCAAGGCACCTCTGATCGAGTCATACGGTATGACCGAAGCAGCGCACCAGATGGCCAGCAACCCGCTGCCACCAGCAAAACGCATACCGGGCTCGGTTGGCATTGCTGCCGGCCCCGACGTTGGCATCATGGGCAACGACGGTGCATTGCTCGCCTCCGGGGTGATTGGCGAGGTAGTGATCCGCGGGGAAAACGTCACGCTTGGGTATGAGAGCAATGACAAGGCCAATGCCGAAGCATTTACCAATGGGTGGTTCCGCACTGGAGATCAGGGCACTCTTAGCGGCGATGGTTATCTCACACTGACCGGGCGCCTTAAGGAAATCATCAACCGTGGCGGAGAGAAAATTTCCCCGCTGGAAGTGGATGAAGTGCTGATGGACCACCCTGCTGTCATGCAGGTGGTGACGTTTGCGATGCCACACGCCAAGTTAGGCGAAGAGGTCGCCGCTGTCGTGGTGCTGCGGGAAGGCCAGACGCTGACAGAACGTGAGTTGCGTGACTTTGCCTCTATTAAACTGGCTGACTTCAAAGTACCCAAAAAGATATTGTTCATGGCGGAAATTCCAAAAGGTGCGACAGGCAAGCTGCAGCGTATTGGATTGGCTGCCAAGCTGGGCCTTGAGGCATAGAGAGCAACAGTTTCGGGGCGTCACCCGGTCCGAAGCCATCCCCGGACAAACCCTTGAACTGCTTGAAAATTGAGTAAACTCGACCCCCGTCAAGGGTAATATTGCACACTGGGTACGACCATGCAACATTCACGTTTGGCCAACTGAATCGCCAAGAAAATTTCAGGCCAAAAGGCCAAAACATAGTTACCCAACACAGGAGACAAGATGATGAAAAAACTGCAATCAAAATTGGTTTCAGGATTCGCCCGGGCTACCGTCGGTGCCTTGGCGGCAGGCGCGTTGACGGCGGCAGCGCCGGCTCTCGCAGCGTGGGTACCCACCAAGCCTGTGGAGTTTGTGGTACCGGCTGGCACTGGCGGCGGTGCCGACCAGATGGCTCGCCTGATCCAGGGCATCGTCATCAAACACAAGCTGATGAAAGAGCCCCTGATCGTCGTCAACAAGTCCGGCGGCGCTGGTGCCGAGGGCTTTCTCGAAGTCAAGGGGGCCAAGGGCGACCCGCACAAAATCATCATCACGCTGTCCAACCTGTTCACCACGCCGCTGGCGACCGGCGTTCCCTTCAACTGGCGCGACATGACACCGGTGTCGATGATGGCCCTCGACCAGTTCGTGTTGTGGGTTAATAACGAGAACCCCGCCAAGACGGCCAAGGACTATCTGGCAGCCGTGAAAGCCGCCGGCCCCAGCAAAATGAAGATGGGTGGCACCGGCTCCAAACAGGAAGACCAGATATTGACCGTCGGCATTGAGCGCGCCACCGGCACCAAGTTTATTTATATTCCCTACAAAGGGGGTGGTGAAGTGGCGGTGCAACTGGTCGGCAAACACATCGACTCCAGTGTGAACAACCCGATCGAGGCTGTCGCTCAATGGCGTGCCGGCCAGCTGCGCGCCTTGTGTGTCTTCGACGACAAGCGCATGCCCTACAAGACCAAAGTCACGGACACCCTGGCCTGGGGGGACATCCCCACCTGCAAGGAAGCAGGCGTACCTACCGACTACACCATGCTGCGCGGCATCTTCATGGCGTCCGGCGTTTCCAAGGACCAGCTTGAGTTCTATGTCAACATGCTCAAGAAGGTCCGCGAAACGCCAGAGTGGAAAGACTATATGGAAAAAGGTGCGTTCAACCAGACGACCCTGTCCGGCGAAGACTTCAACAAATGGCTAGGTAGTGCCGAGAACATGCACCGCGAGCTGATGAAAGAAGCAGGTTTTATCGCGAAATAATGAAAATGAAGGCCCAGCGCACGCGGGGCCTTCATCGCAGTGCGGTAGCGCTTGTACCGGCCTGCCTTCAATCACCGACCGCCCTGATCCAGGGCACACAACTCAGCGGGAGTTCCTGATGGAGCCAAACCAACAATCCGGCATGGAGCGTCGCACGGGCGTTGCCACCCATGTCATTGAAGCAATCGTCGCTTTCTGCATCATCATCATGGGTGCCGTTGTCCTCCAGGGCAGCCGGGCGCTAGGCTCCGGCTGGACCAGCGACGGCCCAGGCTCCGGCTATTTTCCTTTTTACATCGGCATCATCCTCTGCATTTCCGGTGCTGGCACCCTGTACCAGGCCTTGTTTGGAAAAAGCAGGAACACCGAAGTCTTTGTCGATGGCGAGCAACTCAAGCGCGTCTTGTCGGTGCTGCTGCCGGCGCTAGTCTATGTGCTGCTCATCCAGTTCATCGGCCTCTACGTGGCTTCGGCCTTTTACATCGCCCTGTTCATGATCATCCTGGGCAAGTTTTCCCGGATCAAGAGCGTGCTGACGGCGCTGATTGTGGTGGTTCTGTTTTTCTTCATGTTTGAGGTCTGGTTCAAGGTGCCGTTGTTCAAGGGTTACTTCGATCTCCTGAGTTTCCTCGGCTACTGAGTCACTCTCGCCCGCTTCAAGCGCACCGAACCTTTACTGACCGGATATCGATATGGAAGAACTAAACTCGCTTTTTCACGGCTTCAGCGTCATCCTGACGCCGATGAACATCCTGCTGATGTTCGTGGGCATCATTCTTGGCGTGCTGATTGGGGTGTTGCCCGGCCTGGGCGGCGCCAACGGCGTTGCCATTCTGCTACCCCTGACCTTCACCATGACGCCGGTCTCGGCCATCATCATGCTGTCGTGTATTTACTGGGGTGCGCTTTTCGGCGGTGCCATCACCTCGATCCTGTTCAACATACCAGGTGAGCCCTGGTCGGTGGCCACCACCTTCGACGGCTATCCGATGGCCCAGAACGGGCAGGCCGGCGCAGCGCTGACAGCGGCTTTCACTTCGTCGTTCATTGGTGCTTTTGTCGCGGTGGTGATGATCACCTTCCTGGCACCGCTGGTGGCCAAGTTTGCCCTCAAGTTCGGCCCGCCCGAGTTTTTTGCGGTGTACCTGCTGACCTTCTGCAGCTTTGTTGGCATGGGCAAAGGCTCGCCATTCAAGATCCTGGCCTCCATGGCCATCGGTTTTGCCCTGGCTGCCGTGGGCATGGACACGGTGACTGGTCAGCTGCGCCTGACCTTCGGCATTCCCGACCTGATGCGCGGCTTCGATTTCCTGATCGCAGTGATTGGCCTGTTCGGTATCGGTGAAATCCTGCTGTCCATGGAAGAAGGTCTGGCCTTCAACGGAAAAAGCGGAAAGATCAACGCCAAGGTTGTGCTGGAGACTTGGAAAAGGCTGCCCAAATACTGGGTGACCTCGGTCAGGAGTTCCCTGGTCGGCATCTGGATGGGCATCACCCCCGGTGGCGCAACGCCGGCCTCATTCATGAGTTATGGCCTGGCCAAGAAAATGTCCAGGAACGGCGCCAAGTTCGGCACCGGCGAAATCGAAGGCGTGATCGCGCCAGAAACTGCGGCACATGCCGCCGGCACCAGTGCCCTGCTGCCCATGCTGGCACTCGGCATTCCGGGTTCGCCAACGGCCGCCGTGCTGTTGGGAGGCCTGCTGATCTGGGGCCTGCAGCCCGGACCACTGCTCTTCGTCGAGCAGAAGGACTTCGTTTGGGGCCTGATCGCCAGCATGTACCTGGGCAACCTGGTCGGTCTGATCGTGGTGCTGACGACGGTGCCGCTGTTCGCGTCGATCCTGCGCATTCCGTTCTCGATCATCGCGCCGGTGATCGTGGTGATCTGCGCCATCGGCGCCTTCACCGTCCACAACGCGATGCTCGACATCTGGTTCATGCTCGGCTTCGGCGTCATCGGCTACATCTTCAAGAAGCTCGATTACCCGCTGGCGCCGTTGGTGCTGGCTCTGGTGCTCGGCGACAAGGCAGAAAATGCGTTCCGGCAGTCGATGCTGGCTTCGCAAGGC
>JBKJOH010000239.1:0-21432 GCA_046593295.1 Polaromonas sp.
GCGCCGTCAAAAGTCAGAAGATGGTGTTGGAGATGCTGCTGTCGGACATGGGTGACACGGGCTACAAATGGAACGATTCTGGCGTTGCGGCTGCCGGCAGCACGCCCAGCAAGGCCGCCACCGATGTGGGCCAGTATGGCGAGTTGAGTCGCTGGGCTTCACGCATGAACGTCACGGTGCGTCCCGAGCTTAGGGCGCTGCGCCGAGATCAGCCTAAAGCGGATATATCGCACCCCGCGATGGCCGTGAACCTCGATACCTGCATCCAGTGCAATCTCTGTGTGCGTGCTTGCAGTGAAGTGCAGGTCAATGAGGTGATCGGTTTCGCATTTCGCGGAGCCGAGTCAAAAATCGTGTTCGATATGGACGATCTGATGGGCGACAGCACCTGCGTGGCCTGCGGCGAATGTGTTCAGGCTTGCCCTACGGGAGCACTGATGCCAAAAAGCCAGATCGGCTCGCAGGTGGTGGACAAAAAGGTTGATTCGGTCTGCCCCTTCTGCGGCGTGGGCTGTCTGCTGACGTACAACATCAAGGACAACAAAATTGTGAGTGTCGACGGGCGTGATGGCCCGGCCAACCATTCACGGCTGTGCGTCAAGGGCCGCTTTGGCTTTGATTATGCAAACAGCCCGCAGCGCTTGACTGTGCCGCTGATCCGTAAGGCCGGTGTGACCAAAGATCCCGAAGCCCTGAAGAGCCTCAACCGCCATACCGCCGACTGGTCGGAGGTGTTTCGTGAAGCAAGCTGGGAAGAAGCGATGGCGCTGACATCAGGCAAGCTCAAAGGCCTGCGTGACACGCACGGCAAGAAGGCGCTGGCCGGTTTAGGCTGCGCCAAGGGCAGCAATGAAGAGGCCTACCTGTTCCAGAAGCTGGTGCGTACCGGCTTTGGCTCTAACAATGTGGACCATTGCACGCGGCTGTGCCATGCCTCCAGCGTGGCGGCGCTGCTCGAAGGTGTGGGTTCCGGTGCAGTCAGCAACCAGGTCAATGACGTGGCGCATTCCGACATGATCTTCGTGATCGGTGCCAATCCGACATCCAACCATCCGGTGGCCGCCACCTTCATGAAAAATGCCGCGAAGAACGGCGCCAAAATTGTGCTGGCGGACCCTCGCATCACCGACATCGGCAAGCATGCCTGGCGCACGCTGCAATTCAAGGCCGACACCGACGTGGCCATGCTCAACGCGCTGATTTACACAGTCATTGACGAGGGGCTGGAGGATAAGGACTTCATCAGCAAGCGGGTTAACAATTACGAAGCCTTGAAAGAAAACGTCAAGGGCTACAGCCCCGAGGCCATGGCACCGATCTGCGGCATTCCGGCAGAAACCCTGCGTGAAGTGGCGCGTGCATTCGCCAAGGCCAAAGGCGCGATGATTTTGTGGGGCATGGGCATTAGCCAGCACGTGCATGGCACCGACAACGCGCGCTGTTTGATTGCGCTGTGTACCGTGACCGGGCAAATAGGCAAACCCGGCTCGGGCCTGCACCCTCTGCGCGGGCAGAACAACGTACAGGGCGCCAGCGACGCCGGATTGATCCCCATGATGTTCCCCAACTACCAGAGTGTGGCGGACAAGGCCGTGCATGCCTGGTTTGAAAACTTCTGGGATACCAAGCTGGATGATCAGCCCGGCTACACCGTGATCGAGATCATGCACAAGATGCTGGCCCCCGACAGCGACCCGCACAAGATTCGCGGCATGTACATCATGGGCGAGAACCCGGCCATGAGCGACCCCGACCTGAACCATGCGCGCCACGCGCTGGCCAGTCTGGAGCATCTGGTGGTGCAGGACATTTTCATGACCGAAACCGCCTGGCTGGCCGATGTGGTACTGCCGGCCACCGCCTGGCCCGAAAAAACCGGCACCGTGACCAACACCGACCGGATGGTGCAACTGGGCAAGCAGGCGATTGATCCGCCGGGTCAGGCCAAACCTGATTTGTGGATCATTCAGCAAATTGCAGCGCGCATGGGGCTGGACTGGAACTACGAAGGCGCCCACTCCGGTGTAGCCGCGGTGTACGACGAAATGCGGCGTGCCATGCACACCGTCATTGCGGGTATCACTTGGGAGCGACTGGAGCGCGAATCGAGCGTAACCTACCCTTGCCTGAGTGCTGAAGATCCCGGCGCGCAGACGGTGTTCATCGACCGTTTTGATACCGAAGACGGCCGTGTGCAGCTGGTGCCGGCCGACATCATTCCGGCCAACGAGCGGCCCAATGCCGACTACCCGTTTGTACTGATTACTGGGCGGCAGCTGGAACACTGGCACACCGGCAGCATGACGCGCCGTGCCACTGTGCTAGATGCGATTGAGCCCATGGCAACCGCGTCGCTGTGCGGTGCCGACTTGGCGGCGCTGGGTGTGCAGGCGGGCGACGTGATCACGGTGCAATCCCGCCGGGGCCAGGTCGCCATTCATGTGCGCCGGGACGACGGTACGCCTAAAGGCGCTGTCTACATCCCCTTTGCCTATTACGAGGCAGCGGCCAACCTGCTGACCAATGACGCACTGGACCCGTTCGGGAAAATCCCCGAGTTCAAGTACTGCGCTGTCGCCATCCGGCGCGGCGGCGTGCCTGCCGAGGCGGTGGGCTATGGCACGGGCGCCGTGAATGGTCAATAGAGCAGGTCGGCAAAAAAGCCATTCTGTCAGCGATGAACTATCGGCCGATCCTATCTAACGCCTCTGCCACCTTGACGCACGACGTCGAAGCAGTCGATGAGCATGGTCGGGTGTCAACGATTTCCATTCCTGCAGAACGGCCACTGACGGTGTATGTCGATAAGCGCGAACTGGTGACTTTGATGACACTTGGCGGTGCGCCTGAAGCGCTTACGCTGGGTTATCTGCGCAACCAGCGGCTGGTTAAATCCATTGAAGATATCGCCTCAGTGCAAGTCGATTGGGACGTGGATGCAGTCGCTGTGACGACCCATCACGGCATTGCGGATATTGAAGAGCGCACGTCCAAGAAGGTGGTCACTACCGGTTGCGGCCAGGGTTCGGTGTTTGGTGGTTTGATGGATGAAGTCGATTCCATCGTGCTACCGCCGGATGCGCGTCTGCAGCAATCGGTGGTGTATAAAATCGTCGACAAGATCCGTACCCAGCAGTCGACTTACAAACAGACCGGCTCGGTTCATGGCTGTGCATTATTTACTGCGCATGGCGAGCTGGTTTATTTTTTTGAAGACGTGGGCCGCCACAACGCGGTGGACGCAATTTCCGGCAGGATGTGGCTCGACGAGATAAGTGGAGAAGACAAGATTTTCTACTCGACTGGCCGCCTGACCTCCGAAATGGTGATCAAAGGCGGGCAGATGGGTATTCCGTTCCTGCTGTCTCGCTCGGGCACCACACAGATGGGTCACATGGTGGCAGAGCGACTGGGTATGTCGCTGCTGACGCGCTGCAGCGGCAAGCATTTCCTGCTGTTGACCGGCAAGGAACGGCTGCTGTTCGAGACGCATCTGGACGACAGCGTGCTCAAGGTTGCCTGACAACGTATAGCGGCAGGCCTTTTTTTGCCGGTTCATCGCTTGCTGCGCGCCGCTGTCACTACAACATCTGGTTGCTTTTCGATAGTCAGCCAGATTTTCCCGACAGGCAAATTAGGGCCCAAATGGGATGTTCGTTTCTTTGTGCAGAGGGAGGCCCCCGAGATCCTTGCACCATTCGTTCGCTGCGACCCAACTACCCCCACCAACGCAAAAGTACCGGAACCGCAGGCTGGGTCGAACATGCGGATGCGCGCCATGCGTTTGCGCAGATTCAGCAGCTTGATTTTATTGTCGCCAGCCTCATTCAGTTGCGCGCGCAGGTCATCCAGGAACAAGGGGTTCAACACCTTGAGGATGTTGTGCATACTGGTGTAGTGCATGCCCAGTGCATCGCGTTCTTCGTCGTCGGCCACGGCCTGGATCATGCTGCCGAAGATGTCGGGGTTGATCTCTCGCCAGTGCAAGCTGCCTGCGTGCAGTAGGTAGGTGCGGGCCATGCGGGTGAAGCGCGGCACATCGGTACTGCCGGAGAATAGACCGCCATTCACATAGGGGAAACTATCAGCCCAGCTCGGTAAACGAGGCAGCGCAAGGGCACGCTCGGCGTGCTTGATGTTCATGGCGCGGAAGATGGTTGCCAGCACCTCATGGGTGTTTGCGCCGTCGCGCTCACTCATCTGCTCGATGGTGTGGGTGAACAGCCCGCAGCACTTACGGGCGTACCTCAATGAGTTCACATTCCGCTTTAACCGCCGTTTCTACCCGTTCAACGCATTCCGCTCCCTGCTTGGCATTGCGGGCAACGTCACCGCGCCAACTTATGCCGAACTCTACGCCGCGAGGTCGCGAAACACCACACCCACTACCGATAGTGGGTGTGTGTGACAACCCGATAAGCACGGAACAGACTACTGAGAATGCCCCTGTTTAAAAGCCACTGTTTCAGCGACTCCCCATCCCCGTGGGTAGTGCAAAGTCTGTCGATCCATGGATTTCACCTACAACATTGCCGTTCCAATCAACATCATCCAATGGCATCAGATTGCCCGTTATCAGGCCCTTGCGCAGTCCTCCAGCAATTCCATTCCTTGCAGCCATGTAGCCCCGTGGCTGATTCTGTGCAACATGTTTTTCTACATCAGGTGCCAGTTTTCCGGGGTCTTCGCCAATAACAAGTAATGCCGCTTCGATGATGCTCAGATCATCGTTCAGCCGCCAATAATCAAAATCTTCCATGCGCGCCCCTCACGCCCCTGTAATAAGGTGCCAGTCCGCCCGTCAGGGGGAAACGGGTTTTCGTGGATCAACCTAGGACTGGCGAAACTGCTTTATACCGTGCTCATGCCTTCTTGAACTGGATCACGTCCGCGCCAATGCGCAGTTTGTCTAGGTAGTCGGCCCACACTTTCATCATGGCGTGTCGTTGTTCCATGTATTCGGCCCGGTCGTAAACACTGCCCAGCGGCCCCGACTTGGTGTGCCCCATCTGCGCCTCTACGCATCCTTGATCTATTCCGGGCAGTCTCTCAAGAATCAAGGTCTTGGCTATGGCCCTAAAGCCGTGGGCAGTCATATCTTCGCTGGTGTAGCCCATCCTCCGAAGTGCCGTGTTGACGGTGTTTTCGGACATTGGACGGTTGCCCGATAGCAGGCTTGAAAACACATACTTTCCGCTACCCGTCAGGGGCTGAACGATTCGCAGCGCTGCCACGGCCTGCGGTGCCAGCGGGATCAAGTGGGGTTTGCCGTTTAGCTTTTCCATGACCCTGCGCTTCATAGACATTGACGGTACGGTCAGCATAGCGTTATCAAAATCAATCCATGACCATTCCATCAATCGAATGTTGCCCGGTCTTTGGAATAGCAGCGATGACAGAATCAGCGCCGCATGGGTGGTCGGCTGGCCTTTGTAGTCATCTATCGCCCTGAGCATCCCGCCCACCTTCACCGGGTCGAGGATGGCGGCCATGTTCTTGACGATGACGGGTTTCAGTGCTCCGGTTAGATCAGGGCATGGATCACGTTCGCAACGTCCGGTCTGAATGCCGTATCGAAACACTTGCCCCGATGTCTGTTTAACAGTGTGGGCGGTGTCGTGAACCCCTCGCTTTTCAATCCGGCGAATAACCTCAAGCATCATTGGTGTTGTGATGTTGGCAATGGGCAGTTTGCCAACGTAGGGGAATACATCCTTCTCAAGCTGCCTGAGCCACTTTTCAAAATAAGAGGGAGACCATGCTGTCACCTTGCCTGCTTGGAACTCACGCGCCACCAGTTCAAATGTGTTTGCCGCCGCCGTCGCCTTGACGCGCTTGTCATCCTTCTTGGCTTCACTGGGGTCTATGTCGTTAGCCAGCAGCTTGCGTGCGGCCTGTCGTTTGATACGGGCATCAGCAAGGCCAACATCGGGATACACGCCCAGCGCCAGCGTCTTGCGCTTGTCAGCAAAGCGGTAATTCATGCGCCAGTATTTGCCACTGGCATTCACCAGCAGGTACATGCCGCCGCCGTCAGCGTGCTTGTCTCCAGCGGGTGTCCCGGTGTGTTTGACCTTCTTCACGATGGTGTCAGTCAGTGCCATGTTTCCCCTTTTTGGCGGTATGTGATTTGGCGGTAATCGGACATACCGCCACAAATACCGCTTTAGTGGCGGTATGTCATGTTACTCCGTGAGACCGCATGAGGCAAGAAAAAACCCACTCTCCAATGAAGAAGGCGGGTTTTAAGAAGTCTTGAGACCGTCTAATATGGTGAAATGGTGCGGCTGGCGGGGATCGAACCCACGACCCTTGGCTTCGGAGGCCAATACTCTATCCACTGAGCTACAGCCGCAATGCTGTGAGGTGATTGGCTCCTTCCAGGGAACCGGACTCGATTCTACCAGTGGGCTATGAGCCGACTGTGGGGGCCAAGTTATAATACGGGGTTGCTGATTCGAGCCCTTTAGGGCCGCAGCCAGCACACTACAAACCCGATTTTGTCCCTGATTTTTAGTTTTTTGAGGATGCCATGAGCGCAAACGATCACACCTCGGCCCCTGAAGCTCACGAAGAGGCCCACACCGGCCCCATCAAAACGCCACAACAGTTGCTGGCTGCAGTTTTTTTCTCTTTCGTAGTTCCCATTTTTGCCATCATCGGACTGGTGTACTACGTGACATCGGCCAACAAGCCGGCTGCGGGTGCCGTTGATACCGAAAAGGCCATGGCGCAACGCATTCAAAAAATCGGTACCGTTGAAATCCGCGATGCAAACCGCACCCTCAAATCGGGTGAAGAAATCTACAAGGCCCAATGCGTGACCTGCCATGCGGCTGGCGTTGCGGGTTCGCCCAAATTTGGCGATGTTGCAGCTTGGGCTCCGCGCATCAAGACGGGTTTTGAAGCGCTCTGGAACTCGGCACTCAAGGGCAAGGGTGCCATGGGTGCGCAAGGCGGCGGCGACTATGAAGACCTGGAGATTGGCCGTGCCGTGGTGTACATGACGGCTACTGCTGGTGGCAAATTTGTAGAGCCTGCCGCGCCAGTGGCTGCTGCGGCTGCCGCAACTGCAACTACTGCGGTCGCCCCATCAGCTGACGTAGTGGCTGCGTTGGCCGCGGCTAACAAATCAGCGGCTCCTATGATCGTTGCAGCTGCTGCGGGTGGCGCAGCACCGGCACTATACGGGCAAGTGTGCGCAGCTTGCCACATTGCGGGCGTGGCGGGTTCGCCGAAGTTTGGCGACAAGGCTGCGTGGGCACCGCGCTTGGCACTGGGTATCGATGGGCTGACGGCCAGCGTTATCAAAGGCAAAGGCGCGATGCCGCCAAAAGGCGGATCGGCAGCGTCTGACGCTGAGATCAAAGCCGTGGTGCAGTACATGGTGAATGCGGTCAAATAAAGCCTAAAGCCTAAAGCCTAAAGCCTAAAGCCTAAAGCCTAAAGCCTAAAGCCTAAAGCCTAAAGCCTAAAGCCAAAGCCTGAATCGCTTGGCGACCCCCAAAAAAACCGGTTCAAAACCAGATTTTGAGCCGATTTTTTACATCTTTAGGGTGTTCAATTGGCCTCTAGCCCAATAAATACGGGCGCTAGAAGCTATTTAATTTGTAGCATTGATTTACAGGAGGGTGACCTGTAATGGGATGTGGGAGACCTGACCCCAGCTTTCTCCGTGTAATGGGATGTGGGAGACCTGACCCCAGCTTTCTCCTGACCCCAGCTTTCTCCAGCTTTTCTTTGTCGAGCAGCTCGACTGCACGACCGTTGTCGAGCCCGGCAACCGGGCGGCGATCGACTGCCATCGGCAACCTGAACGTCGCGATCTGAAACATGCAAGCGACCTGGGCCACCGGTCGCCGGATCGATCCGACCGCTGCTGCCGGGCTGGATTCCGTCAGGGCACCGGCGTGATCGTGAGGCGGATCACCGAGCTGATGGCCGGATAGCTGAAGCCGTCGCTGACCAGGCCGATTGGCCGGCTTTCCGACGGCCCGGTGTTGGCGGCGCTCTGCCGCTGCACTTGGTCGGTGCCGACGCCCGGCTCCTGGTTGACCTCGGTACCAGCGTCGATCAGCATCAGCGCCGCCGTCGCGTCGCCGCTGAAGGGCGCGCCGTTCGACTGAAAGAGGGCGATGCCCTGGCCTGTCGGGCCGAAGAACAGATCGTTCGACGGCACGAACATGGTCGCCAGCGAGAGGCGCTGGCCCGGCGAGGCGCGCACCGTGAACTCGTAGGCGCCGCCCGGGCCGATGGGCGCCGGTGCCGCCGCGCCGACCGGCGTGTTGAAGGCGGCGCTGGCCACCACGCCGACCTGACCCTGCAAAGACGCCGCCAGTTGCGTCGGGTCGCCGTCCTCGGCGATCCGCTCCAGGCCCTTGTTGCGGTCGATCTGGCCGAAGGTGTAGAGCGGGTCGTTGGCGGTGTGCAGCGCCCAGACGCCCGGCGACAAGGGGACGGTGATGCCGGTGTCGGCGGCGAGCGACGCCGCCAGCGCGCTCGCCGCGCCGTCTTCGGCGATCGCCTCGAGGCCCTTGCCCCGGTCCGGCGCGCCCGTGGTGAAGAGCGGCCCGGCGGCGGTGTGCACCACCCAGGCGCCCGGCGACAGCGGCACCGCCTGGCGGGCACCGTTGGAGGTGGCCAGCGTCGTCGCCGTCGAGACGTTGTCGATGCGCACCGTGAAGCTCGAGTTCGCGCCCGGCGTGATGGTCACCCGCAGGACGCCGGCGACCGGCGGCAGGTTGCCGAAGGTGTCGGGCGCGGCCCGCACGTTGCGGTTCGGGTCGACCGCGCCGGTGTTGGGCGCCGACTGCCGTTGCACCTGGTCGGCGCCCAACCCGGGCTCCTGGTTCGCCTCGGTGCCAGCGTCCCACAGCCGGATCTGCGCCGTGACGTCGCCGCTGACCGGCGCGCCGCCGGCGTCGTAGAGTGCAATGCCCGCCTCGTCGGGGGCGTAGAAGAAATCGTTCGACGGGACGAACATCGTCGCCAGCGACAACCGGGCGCCGCGCGGCGCGGTGAAGCTGAACGAGTACGCGCCGCCCGGGCCGATGGGCGCTGGCGCCGAGGCGCCGACCGGGGTCGTGAAGGCGCCGCTCTTGACGTACGGATACGCCTTGCCGACGTTGTCGATGCGCACCCTGAACGTGGTGGCGTCGTCCGACGAGCCGCCGCAACCGCTCGCGGCGAGGGCCACGGCAGCGACGGCGAGGAGGGTGCAGGTCCGTCGAACGAGCGACGAGGCCGGCCTTGCGGTGGGTTGAATCATGCGTGGACTCCAGGTTGCAGCGAGGGATATCGCCGATGACACATAGTCGCGGCGACGGGCCGAAACCTTTCTAGGGGTTAACCCGGGTGGCATCCCCTGCCGTCGTCGGGCGTCCGCCGCGGCGCGGGCAGGAAGAAAAGCCTGAGGTCTTTGTGTTTCAACAAATACGTGGTGACGTGGTAGCTCAACCTGAGGTCAATGCATAAAAGGACGAAAATACTATTATTTTGATAGCTGCTTGCGCCCGTATTCATTGCGTCAGCGCGTATTTTTATCTAAGAACCCGGCTCATCAAAACTTCGGCATACCCTTCATGCCGCCCATGCGCTTCATCATTTTCATCATGCCGCCGCCGCTCATTTTCTTCATCATGCCCTGCATCTGCTCAAACTCCTTGAGCATGCGGTTGACATCCTGAACCTGCACGCCTGCGCCATTGGCAATGCGGCGTTTGCGCGTGGCTTTGATCAGCTCGGGTTGTGGAGATGCGATGCCACCGTGGGGGTGGAGCCAAGGGATCTGCCCAGGCCTGCTTCTAAGCGAGTTGATCATCCCAGTCGGTCGCTTGGGGTGCGTGCCGCTGTTTGAAATTGTGGACAGCACGCTCGTGGTCATTGCGGCTGTCCGACACCAGCTTGACGACTGTTACCACTGACAACAATTCGAATATCTGTCTTTGCGGGCGCAAAGGGTACACGGCAACTGCCGCAGGCTTCCAAGCCCGGGCACCGGCGAGGCAGTGCCCGCTTGCCGCCACTGCTTCACATGTGCTGGCTCGTGTCGCTCTCCCGGAACTCAGCCCGGCTGCGCTGCGGGCAGGGCAAAGCGGAACGTCGTTCCCTTCCCGGACTCGCTGGCCACCTCCATCTGCGTTCCGTGCAGCGCGAGGATGCGCCCGGCGATCTGCAAGCCCAGCCCCCCGCCCGACCGGACGGGGGTTCGGCGCAGCGGCGAGTCGCGATCAAACAAGCTGGGCAGATATTCGGCATCGATGCCCACACCGGTGTCGGCCACCCGAACCTCGATTCGCGCCGAGTTGCGCACCGCATCGAGTGAGATCTCACCCCCGCCCGGGGTGTAGCGGATCGCGTTGTCGATCAGATTGGTGATCACCCTTTCGATCATGCCGATGTCACCCCGCACGAACAGTCCCTCGGGGTTGGCCCGGACGCCGAGCCGCACGTGCTTCTCGGCGGCAACCAGCGCGAACTTCTGGCTGATGTCTTGCAGCAGCTCGGAGAGCGAGAACACTTCCACTTGCGGCAAGGTTTCTTCGCACTCGAGCCGCGCCAGTTCGAAAAGCTGTTGCACAAGCTTGGCAACGCGCTTGCTTTGCCGGACGGCCACCTCGAGGTAGCGCCGTTGATCGGCGGCAGGCAATTCGTTCCCGGTGTGCAACAGGGTCTCGAGGTAGGCCTGCATCGAGGTGAGCGGTGTGCGCAAGTCGTGCGAAACATTGGCCACCAGCTCGCGGCGCAAGCTGTCCTGACGCTGCAGTTCGTTCAGGTGTCCGTTCAGCTGTTCGGCCATTTGGTCGAAAGCGGTGACGAGCCGCCCGATCTCGTCGTCTGCCGTGCCGCGCGCGGGACGTTCGTGCATTTTCCCGTGCGCGGCGCCGCCGCTCTCCTTTTCGAAGGCTTGCACCGAACGCGTCAGCTTGTTCAACGGGCGTGTGATGCGGGCGAACACCGCCAGCCCGACGAGCAGGGCCAGCCCGAGGCCGGCCGCGCCGATCCACAAGGCGCTGCGAACCGCGAAATCGTGCCAGGATTCGTCGGCCATCTGCCGGTACATGCCTCCCACCAGCACGACGTAGAGATAGCCGGCGATGCGGTCGTCGACCAGGATCGGCGCGGCGCTGAAAATTTCGCTGCGGCCGGCGGCGCGCGGGCTGTCGCCAAGCAGGGGCAGCGCCTCGCCGGCCACGAAAGCGCGGATCGGCGCCAGCGAGACGCCATTGAGCGGCAGTTGATCCTCAGGGGGCGAATGCGCGAGGATCAGGCCCTCGCTGTCGAGCAAATAGATCTCGATGCTCGGATTGACCGCGATCGCCATCTGAAAAAGCTCGTTCACGGCCTGGTAGTCAGGCCGGCCCGACTTGAACAGCGGCACGTGGCTCAACATATGGGAGGCCAGGTCGCGGCTGAGGCGCTGCATCACCTCGTGCTGATGCACTTTCGCCGCCTTGTACGAGAGCCAGCCAAGCAACATGCCGAAAGTAATCAGCACCGTGAAGAAGCCGACCGCGATGCGGCTGTACAGCGAATCGAGCTTCACGCGACTTCCCCCGGATCGATGAACTTGTAGCCGACGCCCCACACGGTCAGTAGAAAGGCCGGCCGTGCCGGGTGCGCTTCGATCTTGTTGCGCACGCGATTGATGTGCGTGTTGACCGTGTGCTCGTAGCCGTCGTGCGCGTAGCCCCACACCTGGTCGAGCAGTTCCATGCGGTTGAAGACGCGCCCCGGATGGCGCGCGAAGAATAACAGCAGATCGAACTCGCGTGAGGTCAGTGTCAACGGCTCGCCACTCAAGCGCGCCTCGCGCGCGACTGGATCGATGACCAGCGTGCCGCGCCGGATCACGCCGGCCAGAGTCGCGGCGCGCTCCTCGGCAGCGTCCATGCGGCGCAGAACCGCGCGCACACGCGCGGCCAGTTCCGGCAAAGAAAACGGCTTGCTCAAATAATCGTCGGCGCCCAACTCGAGACCGAGCACGCGGTAGGTTTCCGTCGCCTTCGCGCTGACGATGATGATGGGCAGATATTCCAGCATGCTGCGCACCTCGCGGCACACGTGCAAGCCATCCACTCCGGGCAGCATCAGGTCGAGCACCAGCAGGTGATGCTTGTGCCGCTGCAAGTGCGCGAGCCCCGACTCACCGTCGTGCTCGACCGCAACCTCAAAGCCCTCGTTGCGCAGGCAGAGCGCGATCATCTGCGCGATGTCCGGGTCGTCTTCGATCACCATGATCCGTCGTTGTTCTCGCACCGTTTGGCTCGCACTGTCGTGAAGGGTTCGCATGGTATCAACGCCGATGCAAGCGACGCTGTCAAGTTAAATTTTGTTGATACTTCGGTGAGGACTTCGCAACTTGTCGCAGGGCATATTGGGTTGCCGCCTTTTTCGCGGTGTCGTGCCGCCCCGCAGGTGGCATCCTACAATAACCTTGGAGGTTTTTATCATGCCACGCATCTCAGCAATCGCGCACCGATTCAAATTCACCCGGCTCGCCAGCGCATCCGCCCTCGCTTTGCTCACGGCAGTCACAACCGCCGCGTTCGCCGCAGGTAACGACGACCGCGGCGACAACGAGCGCGGCAAGCGCGTCAACAACTGCAACCGGCCCGAGCGGTTGATCAACCGCGGCGACATCCGCTTTCTGCCCGGGCCGTTGCAAAACCGCATCGGCGAAATCGGCGCCCGTCCGCATACCTTTTGTCCGATCATAGCGTTCAGCGAGGCGGACAAACCGAGCCAGCTCTTTCAGTACTACCTGCTTGACACGAAGAATTTTCAGCCAAACGTTTTCACCGCGGTCATACCCGGCATCAACGACGGCGCCATCCGCACCGCTGCGAATGCCGCCAATGGCGGGTTGCCGACCATCGGCTCGGTGCGGGTGACCTTGGAACCCAAGCCCGGGCTACCCACCGACCCCGACGATCCACGCGCGTTCCTCGATATCTTCATGGATTTCTCGGGCCTCTTCGTGATCAACAACGAAGCCGGCTGGTACGAGGGCTGGATGATCAGCGACTTGCGCGTGCCACCGATCGCACCGCCACGCATTGGCGGCACGGCGCAGTTCGGAACTATCACGCAAGCCGACTACGACGCCATTTCCAAATTGGGGAGCGGCAACAATGCCGTCATCGGTAACTTCTTCACCGGCGACGGCAATCCACCGCGCATGGGCAGCGCGACCGACGTGTTCCCGATTCCCGCGCGCCAGCCGAACACGGTTCCGCATCCGGTCAGCATGGGTGCCTTCAATGCCCAGCAGCAGAGCGACGTGCACGCCTATTGGGAATTCAATCGCTCGACCAACTGGATCTTTCCGCACTACGAGTTGCCGTTCACCGGTGGGGTGCCCGGAACGTTTGCCGCCAAACTGCAATACAACAACCTCACCGAGCTTCGCTCCGTCATCCCCGGCTCGGGGCCGCGGGGCGTGAAGAACGACAAACTCATCTATGGCGACAACCCTGACGATCCGCGCGACCCAGACCGCGGGCTGGTCGACGACAAGGGCGTGCCAAATCCGGCGCATCTCGAGTTTCGCAATCGCTTCATCCCGAGCGGCTTGGACCAGGAAATACTCTTCAACGCGTTCGTACGGGTGAAATCGTTCCACCCCGCAGTGACCGATGTCGGAGAGCGTCTGTTCCTTTCTTATGCGCAGGAGGTCGCTCGTGTGGACAAAAACGGAGACGGTGTCATCTCCTTCGTTGAAGCCGATGTCAACGGCGTTTCCGACGGCTTGCCGAATAGCCGCTTGTATCTCTCGCCGCGGGCATTCAACCGCTTCGCGGTCACGCGGGAGATCAACGACGGGCTGCTGGCGCCGCGCTTCGCGCCCTTCCAACGCGCCTATGTGCTGAGCGGCCCGCTCACGTTGGTGAGCCCGAGCGTGCCCTCTTCCGTTCCGCAAGACGCTGACAACCGTTGATCGGCATGAGGGGAGACGGACGCGTTGTTGGCGCTGTCTTCTCCCCTCTTGCCTGATCCCCCGGAATCTTCGGCGCCATGATCGATTTTGCACCCCAAATCCAGCCAATCAAAACTTCGGCATGCCCTTCATGCCGCCCATCCGCTTCATCATTTTCATCATGCCGCCGCCGCTCATTTTTTTCATCATGCCCTGCATCTGCTCAAACTCCTTGAGCATGCGGTTGACGTCCTGAACCTGCACGCCGGCGCCAGCGGCGATGCGGCGTTTGCGGGTGGCCTTGATGAGATCGGGCTTACGGCGCTCGAGCGGGGTCATGCTCTGGATGATGCCTTCCTTGCGCTTGATGTCTTTTTCGGCTTTGTCCATATCGACCTGGCCGGCTTTGGCGGCCATTTGCGCGGGCAGTTTGTCGAGCAGGCTTGACAGACCACCCATGTTTTTCATCTGCTGGAGCTGGCTCAAAAAATCACTCAAATCAAAGCCGCTGCCAGACTTCATTTTGGCAGCTAACTTTTGCGCGGCGGCTACGTCAACGCCGGCGGTGACCTGCTCGACCAGCGCGACGATGTCGCCCATGCCGAGGATACGGCCGGCATGGCGTTCGGCATCAAACACTTCCAGGCCATCGAGCTTTTCACTGGTGCCTGAGAACTTGATGGGCGCGCCTGTAATCTGCCGAACGCTCAGTGCCGCACCGCCGCGCGAGTCGCCGTCGGTTTTGGTCAAAATAATGCCGGTCAGCGGCAGCGCGTCTTTAAACGCTTTGGCGGTATTGACCGCGTCCTGGCCCTGCATGGCATCGACCACAAACAGGGTTTCAACCGGGTTCAGCACGGCATGCAGCTCTTTGATCTCGGCCATCAGGGCTTCGTCAATCGCCAGACGGCCAGCGGTATCGACCAGCAGCACATCAAAGAAATGCCGTTTGGCGTAGTCAAGCGCAACGCGGGCAATATCGACCGGTTTTTGGTCTGGTGTTGAGGGAAACCATTCAGCTCCTGCCTGCGCAGTGACGGTTTTCAATTGCTCAATGGCGGCCGGACGGTAAACGTCACCAGAAACTGTCAGCACTTTTTTCTTGCGCTTTTCAATCAGGTGTTTGGCTAATTTTGCCGTCGTGGTGGTTTTGCCTGCGCCCTGCAAACCGGCCATCAAGATCACGGCGGGTGGCTGGGCAGCCAGGTTGATGTCGCTCACACCTTCGCCCATGGTGGCGGCCAGCTCTTTGCTGACGATGCTGACCAGCATCTGGCCGGGCTGCAGCGAACCCATCACCTCCTGGCCCAGTGCTTTTTCTTTCACGCGCGCAATAAAGTCGCGCACCACCGATAGGGCCACGTCGGCCTCTAACAGGGCCATGCGCACCTCGCGCAGCATGTCTTGCACATTGGACTCGGTAATGCGGGCCTGGCCGCGCATTTCTTTAACCAGGCGGGAGAGTTTGTCGGTAAGGGCTGAGGCCATTGGAGTAGTTGGGTAAATTAGGTAGGGAGCGACGGAAAAGTCAATACAGCAGCGCGGCTGCAAGGGCTAAACTGTAGGCATGATTTTAGCTTTGACTACATGGTGGGGTTTGGCAGCGGCTGCGGGGGCTGCTGTGAGCTACGCCGTGCTCGCGCTGGCCGCCAAAAGCTTGAGCCCGCCCACGCTGCGCGGCGCGCTGTTTGCCGCCTGGCTATTGCACGCCATCACCCTTGCTGAAGGCCTGCTTGGCGAGCCGCCACGCTTTGGTTTTGCCGCAACGCTGTCAATGACAGTCTGGCTGGTGTTGAGCGTTTATGCGATTGAAAGCCGACTGTTCCCGCAATTACAGGCGCATTGGGCACTGGCGGGCATTGGCAGCGTTGCGGTCGTGCTGTCGGTTGTTTTTCCGGGCATGAGCTACCACAGGGTCGCTTCGCCCTGGTTGCCTTTGCACTGGGCGCTAGGCGTTGCTTCTTATGGCCTGTTTGCTGTGGCGGTCGTACACGGCTGGTTAATGACGCGCTCGGAGCGCTCGATGCGCCTGGCCGCGCAAAACGATGCCGGTGTACCGCTGCTGACGCTGGAACGCCTGACCTTTCGTTTTGTCGAAGCCGGCTTTATATTGCTGTCGGCGACCTTGCTGGTTGGCTGGCTATTTGCGGAGCAGTTGTACGGGCCTGGCCTGGTCTGGCAATGGGGTCACAAAACCGTTTTTTCAGTGCTCTCATGGCTGACCTTTGCCGGCCTGCTGCTTGGCCGCGCGCGCCTTGGCTGGCGCGGGCCAACGGCGGTGCGGGTTTTGTATCTGGGCTCCGGGCTGCTGTTACTCAGCTATGCGGGTTCGCGCTTTGTGCTTGAAGTTGTTTTAAAGCGCGTATGAAGTATTTACTGGTTTTGGTGATTGCGTTTTTAGTCATCTGGCTCTGGAAGAGCAATCGGCGAACGGATATCAGCGAAAAAAACAAAGCTGACCGTGCCAAGAAAGCAGGCAAATCAAACCAAAAGATGGCCACTACCGAGATGGTTGCATGCGATGTTTGCGGCTTGCACTTGCCGCGCCTAGACGCACTCACCGGGCCGGGCGGCGTGTATTGCTCGGATGCGCATCGTAGGCAAGCAGGCGCTCAATGAGTGCGCTCAAAGACGACGTTTCGAGTTCGTGGTTTAGCGCGCTAGAAGAGCCTGCCAATGTATGGGAGCCTGAGCTTGAAGTCGGCTCATTTGGGCGTTTGTGGCGCGCTTTTATGTCGGCCCGCGTCGCGATTTCCAGCGTACTGGTGGTGTTGCAAGCGATCATCTATGCGATGGGTAATGTAGGCAATAGCTGGTCTATAGCGGTTTGTGTTGCTTATCTTCTGGCCACCTTAGCGGTGCGGATATGGGCTAGCCCTACGCCGCCCGGTCGCACCTTTGACGCGCAATGGGTATCCACCATCGGTGTCGATGTGGTGGCGTTTTCAGCACTTAATTTTTTGCAGTTCAGTGGCATCAACTACACCCCGCTGTACGCCCTGCCGGTACTGCTGGCATCGGTGCTGGGGCCGATATTGCTGGCCTTGGGAACCGCCGCCAGCGTGACGATTTTTTTGCTCTTCGATGCCTGGTGGATTTCGCTTCAGTCAATGGGCGAATTCCCGTCGCGGTTTTTGCAATCGGGTTTGAGTGGTTCCGGTTTTTTTGTGCTGGCGCTGCTGGCCAACCAGTTGGCATTGCGTCTGGTGCGCGAAGAGCAACGTTCAAGAAACAGCCAGTCGGTGGCGCGTATGCAAACCCAGGTCAACGAGCTGGTGATTGAAACCCTCACCGATGGCGTGCTGGTGATTGATGCCAACGGTGTGGTGCGTTCGGCCAATCCGGCCTCCCGGCACCTGCTGGCAACGCATGACGCAGGGCGCATGGTGCCTTTTGTGCTGGCTGCCGAAGCGGCCTGGCAACCGCTGGTCGAGGTCATGCGCATGACCTTCCTGCTCAAAACGCCACAAGAGGTGGACGTGAGCCTGGAGTACCCCTCCCGCAATGCGCACCGGCTGCATGTGCGCACCCGGCTGGCAGCCTCGCAGGACAACATGAATGAAAGTCTGTGTGTGATGTTTCTGGAAGACCTGCGCGAGATGGAAGCCCGGGTTCGCACTGAAAAGATGGCGGCGATGGGCCGCATGTCTGCCGCCGTCGCGCACGAAATCCGCAACCCGCTGACAGCGATTTCGCAGGCCAATGCCCTGCTGGAAGAAGACCTGCAAGACCCGGCGCACAGGCAGCTCACTGCGATGGTCAGGCAAAACGCGCAGCGGCTGGCAAAAATCGTGGACGATGTGTTGAACATTTCGCGCGCCCAGGCGCCGAGCCCCGAACAGCACGGCAGCATGGTGCTGCTGGATGAGGCGGTCATGCGCATGGCTTCTGACTGGACGGCGCAAACCGCAGCCAGGCAGCAAACGCACATCGCCGTCAATGCCGGCGACACAGTGGTTGCCTTTGACCCCGAGCACCTGCGGCGCCTTCTCATCAACCTGCTGGACAATGCATTGCGCTACGCCAGCCCGACCGCCCATTCGATCAAAGTGAGCACGCAGACCACAAACCCCGGCCAGGCACGGTTGTCAGTCTGGAGCGATGGTGCGCCGCTTGAAAAAACCGTGCAAACCCATTTGTTTGAACCCTTCTTTTCATCGGAAAGCCGTTCCAGCGGGCTGGGCCTGTATATTTGCCGGGAGCTGTGCGAGCGCTATGGCGCGCTGATCGGCTACCAGCGGGCCGTGCGCCATGCCAACGAAGGGAATGAATTTTTTGTGCTCTTTCGGCCCGGCGCGCAGCCTCTGAGTGCCAAGCCAAGCCCCACGGATGCCCTGTCTGCCTGAGAACCATGCAACCCAACATCAACACATCCCACCCACAGCCCGCGCACATTCTGGTCATTGATGATGAGCCGGATCTGCGAACGCTTTACGAGCTCACGCTGCTGCGTGAAGGCTACCGGGTTGAAGCCGCAGGCGATCTGGCGCAGGCACGCCAGCAACTGCAAGAGCAGCGCTTTGATGCCGTCATCACCGACATGCGTCTGCCCGACGGGTTGGGGCTGGAACTGCTGCGCGACATGGCGGTTCAGCAGCGAGCAGAGCGCTGCGTGGTCATCACAGCGCATGGCTCGGCTGAAAATGCCGTCGAAGCCCTGAAGGCAGGTGCTTTTGATTACCTGACCAAGCCGGTTGACCTGAAGCAGTTGCGAGCAGTGGTGGCATCGGCCATACAGGGATCGAAGACGGCTGCAGCGGCGGCATTGCAGGCCGCTACGGCAGGCACCAACAGCGATGCCCCCGCATCCGGCCCGCGTCAGAGCGGCACAAGCGGTTCAAACAGTACAAACCCTTCAAAGGCCAACGCGGCTGGCATCGTTTTGCAGCGCCTGGTCGGTCACTCGCCGGCCATGCAGTCCGTCAAAACACGCATTGTCAAAGTGGCGGGCAGCATGGCTCCGGTGCTGATACAGGGGGAATCCGGCACCGGCAAGGAACTGGTTGCGCGGGCCGTGCATGGTTGCAGCCACCGGGCATCTGGCCCCTTCGTTGCTGTCAACTGCAGTGCGATTCCTGAGAACCTGCTGGAGGCCGAATTTTTTGGTGCACGCAAAGGTGCTTACACCGGCTCCACCCAGGACCGGATGGGTTATTTTCAGGCGGCCAATGGCGGCACCCTGTTTCTGGACGAGATTGGCGACCTGCCAGTCGCCATGCAGTCCAAGCTGCTCAGGGCGATACAGGAGCGCGTGGTCAGGCCACTGGGTTCATCACAGGAAGACACGGTAGATGTCCGCATCGTCAGCGCCTCGCACAAAGAGCTGGGTAGCGAGGTTGAGGCTGGCCGGTTCCGCCAGGATTTGTATTACCGGCTCAATGTGATTGTGATTGCCGTGCCGCCGCTGCGCGAGCGGCGTGACGACCTGCCCGACCTCTGCGATGCCTTGCTGGCGCGGATCTGCCAGGAGTCGGGTTTTGCCGTTCCGCGTCTGGACGAATCAGTGCTGGAGCAACTGCGCACACACCCGTTCAACGGCAATGTCCGGGAGTTAGAGAACATATTGCACCGCGCTGTGGCGCTGAGTGAGGGCGGCGTGCTGCACCTGGATGCGGGCATGGACAGGCTGGCCGATCCGACGCGCACCGAGCCTGTAGCGGCGGCACTGGTGGCAGTCCCTGAAAATCTACAGGACCACCTGGACGCGCAGGAACGAAGCATTCTTTGCCAGGTGCTGGTTGACACCCGGTTTAACCGCACCGCCGCTGCCGCCCGGCTGGGACTGAGCCTGCGGCAAATCCGCTACCGCATCGCACGCCTGAACATCGCCATGCCGGACAGCGACAACCCGGCAGAGCAGGCGAGCATCGCCGACGGAGCCGAAGAAGGCAGCCTTGACCAGCCCTGAAGTCCCCGCTGCCGGCCCGCTCTGGCATCAGGGCTGGTACCGCCATGCAAGGGCGCTGGTATCGCCCAACTTCGGGCCGCGCCCGGACAATGCGCAGACTGACCTGATCGTCATCCACGCCATCAGCCTGCCGCCTGGCGAGTTTGGCAATGGCCATGTGCAGCGCCTGTTTACCAACCAGCTTGACTTTGAGGCGCACGCCTACTTTCAGGGCATACGCGGTTTGCAGGTTTCGTCGCACTTTTTTATTGCCCGCGGCGGCGAGCTTTGGCAATTTGTCAGTTGCGATGAGCGCGCCTGGCATGCCGGGCAATCCAGCTACCGCGGACGCGACAACTGCAACGACGACTCGATAGGCATTGAACTGGAAGGACTGGAGGGTGATGCCTTCGAGCCAGCGCAGTACGAAACCCTGGGCGGACTATGCGCGGCCATCATGGCGCAGTATCCCGTGACGCATATTGCTGGTCATGAACACATTGCACCCGGCCGCAAGCTAGACCCTGGCCCGGGGTTTAAATGGCCCTTGTTACAACACAGTCTGGCCGCGCCAGATAAGTACTTTCCCGAGTTCCGCAAGGCATCTTGAGCAGGCGGCGTTGATGGCCAAACGCGGCACCCATGCGGTGTCAAGGTGGTACAAAGGTAGTCTAAAAGCAATACAAAAGGATAATGAAAAGTTTTGATGAAAATTTTTCTCAAAACACTACCTGTAGTGCTTGAATAAGCTTCAGACACTAGGTATAGTGTGTGAACCACTGCAAAAGAACACCGACAGTTTTCAAGAAAAATTCAACAACATACCCAGAGGATGCACATGCAAACAGCTCAAAGCACCACCTTCGCCGCCACCAGCGCGCCAACATTTCCCCAGCACGCCACCGACAGCAGCACCCCATCCAACCCTTTCAGCAACTACCAGATCATCCGGCGCAATGGTTCCGTTGTTCCTTTTGAGCCGAACAAAATTGCGGTCGCCATGATGAAAGCCTTCCTCGCAGTGCATGGCACGCAGGGAGCAGCATCGGCCAGCGTTCGCGAAACGGTTGACGGCCTGACGCAGGCCGTCATGCGCGCCATGATGCGCTCAAGGCCAGGCGGCGGCACCTTTCATATTGAAGACGTGCAAGACCAGGTCGAGCTGGGCCTGATGCGCGGTGGCCACCATGAGATCGCCCGGGCCTATGTGCTGTACCGCGAGAAACGCACGCAGGAGCGTGCCCACCAGTCACAGGCACAAGCACCTGTTGCCACACTTATCCATGTCATGGATGGCGGCAAAAAAGTCGAGCTTGATTTGCGCAACCTACGGGCCTTGATTGAAGCGTCCTGCGCCAACCTGGGCACAGACATCAAACCTGCCCCCATCGTTGCCGAGACCATGCGCAACCTGTACGACGGCGTGCCGATCGACGAGGTCTACAAGGCCTCCATCCTGGCAGCCCGTACGCTGATTGAAAAAGACCCTGACTACACCTACGCTACAGCCCGCCTCCTGATGCACACCATACGCCGCGAAGTGCTGGGCGAAGAAGTGGCCCAAGAAGAAATGGTGACGCGCTACGCAGAGTACTTCCCGCAGTTCATCGCCAAGGGCGTGCAAAAC